>NZ_JBMWAM010000005.1:0-224552 GCF_049725345.1 Paenibacillus praedii
TCTATGCAGATGCACCTAATGAGAAATGGTTAACCGATGTAACGGAATTCAAGTACGGTAATGGGCAGAAGGCGTATCTGAGCGCCATTCTTGACCTTCATGACAACACGATTATCTCTCATGTACTTGGGCGATCCAATAACAATCCGCTAGTATTCCAGACGTTAAATTTAGCTTTGCAAGAGGCTTCAGGAAGCAAGCCTATGCTTCATAGCGATCGTGGTTACCAGTACACATCTCTGGCCTTCAAAAAGATATTGGACGAGAACCATATAACTCAAAGCATGTCTCGAGTTGGGCGATGCATCGATAATGGCCCGATGGAGTCGTTTTGGGGAACTTTGAAATGCGAGAAATATTATTTGCACACCTACGAAACCTTCGAGGATCTCAAAAGGGATATTGACGCATACATCCGCTTCTACAATTACGAACGGTTGCAAGGCAAACTAAACGGCCTCAGTCCAATGGAATTCAGGACTAAGGCCGCATAACTGATTTTTATTTTTTGTACTGTCTACTTGACGGGGTGCAGTTCAGGATGCTGGTTAGCCTCATTAATAAAATCGAATGAATTACAATCTGCCTCAATCTCCGGACTAGATTCCCTAATATATACAAACATTAAAAAAGGTCAACCCAGCTTTTCTGGTTGACCTCATCGTACAAGTTGCTCCATACATAGAATACTCTGCATATGGATGCGTCCCTTTATTTACGGTAGTGCCTCTTAGCGCGCGGCGGACCTAATATTTCTGCCCATACAACAGCTTTGCGCAAATCCTCGGCTTGCAAGGATGCAGCAATGGCGCTTTTGCTTCCTCGTCTTGATTGTTCTACAGTCGCTGCCTTCGTTTTGTTCGCTGCAACGCTCTGCAGCGTGCGCCCCAGCCCTGCAGCATGTGCTTGGCTGCTCTCTCTGTATGACGCCGAAGACTCCGGTCTGACATCTTCCCGCAGCTCAGCAGCAGGATAGTAAACCGTCTGTGCTTGCGTTTGTTCCGGCTGTGGACGCTCGTCTCCGCGATCCCTTTCAAGAGCCCGGGGGGTCTGCATGCGAGGCAAGCCGCCTCCGCCGAAGTCCGGCATCTGACTTGGCTTCCTCTTCGAACCCGATTTGCCGAATAAAGAAGCCAAAGCGCCAATAATAATAACCACAATAAATATATTATTTAATAAAAACTCAATAATTCTCATCAAGAACTCACCTCCATGGCGCGGCAGCAAGGCCTGTCAACCGATGATGGAGCAGCTGCATTAACGACCATCTTTGTCGTCTATCGAACCGTCAGACTTGCCAATGGAGCTGCGCATTTGGGTGTCTGCTTCAATATTTTTCAGGTTCATGTAATCCATGACCCCGATTTTACCGCTCCTAAGCGCTTCTGCCATAGCAAGCGGCACTTGAGATTCCGATTCAACGACACGCGCTTCCATTTCAACGACCTTCGCTTTATTTTCTTGCTCCTGGGCAACCGCCATTGCGCGGCGCTCCTCTGCTTTAGCTTGAGCAATTTTCTTATCCGCTTCTGCTTGCTCGGTTTGCAAATGCGCACCGATGTTTTTGCCTACGTCAACGTCCGCGATATCAATCGATAAAATTTCGAACGCCGTGCCTGCATCTAGGCCTTTACCAAGCACCGTACGAGAAATCATATCCGGATTTTCTAATACATCCTTATGCGAATTAGCAGAACCAACTGTCGTTACGATACCTTCGCCGACACGGGCTATAATCGTTTCTTCGCCGGCACCGCCGACGAGACGATCGATATTCGCACGAACCGTTACACGAGCCTTAACTTTTACCTCGATACCGTCCTTTGCTACTGCAGCAACAATAGGAGTTTCGATCACGCGCGGGTTAACGCTCATCTGAACCGCTTGCAACACGTCACGTCCGGCCAGGTCAATCGCAGCCGCACGCTCGAAAATGAGCGGGATATTGGCGCGCTGCGCAGCGATCAATGCATTTACGACGCGGTCAACGTTACCCCCTGCCAAGAAATGGCTTTCCAGCTGATTAATATTAAGACCCAGACCGGCTTTTGTTGCTTTAATGAGCGGGTTGACGATACGGCTCGGAACAACGCGCCGAAGCCGCATAGCCACGAGCGTAATAATACCTACACGAACACCCGATGCCAGCGCGGAAATCCATAGCATAATCGGGAAGAAGCTTAGAAATACGGACAAAACAACGATCGCTACCACAACTAAAATTAATACAGAAATTATTGGATCCATCTTGTCTAACCTCCAGTTATCAACTATTTTTAATTGCCTACTTCTTGAACAACCACCCAGGTACCCTCCGCTTTGATGACTTTAACTGTACGCTTAACGTCAATAAATTCGCCCGAGGTAACGACATCAATCCGTTTGTCGCCGATTAATACCGTTCCGGCCGGGCGCAGCGGCGTAATCGTTACCCCCTCTAAGCCAAGCAATGAGTCCTTGACGTCCGCAGATAAATAGCCTTCCTCCGTCGTCAGCTTATCGCGAAGAATAAATTTATTCCATATGCCTCTCATTTTATTCATCCTCACAAAAATCGTAATAATTATAGTCGCAACAACAAACGCAACAATAATGGAAATAAACGCCGTCATCGGATCAGGAGCCGCTATGACAACACCCGTAATTAAAGCTGCGCTGCCAAGAATGCCTAAGATCCCAAAGCTCGGTACAAACACCTCGATTATGAGCAGCGCGATGCCAAGCACAAAGAGAACGACTGCTTCTATGCCGGCAAATCCAGCAACGTAATGACCAAAGAAATAAAGACCAAACGACACCATACCTATTATGCCTGGCACACCAAAACCTGGTACCAGCAGTTCAATAACAACGCCCGCAATACCAAGAATGAGCAGCACTGTCATCACCACCGGATTAACAAGCCATCTGGCGACATTTTCGGCAATCGAAGGATTCACCTCAATTTGGGTTCGCTCCTCGAGACCAAGCCACTTCACAACATCATTAACCGATGCGGCTGTATGATCCGAAAAGCCGACCTTCTCCGCTTCTGCAGCAGACAAGCTCAGAATTTCACCCTTCAGCTTATCTCTGCCGATCTTGTCTTGCAGCATAACTACAACATTCGGATCAACCATAGCGGTCGCGATGTCTTCATCCCGTCCGTTCAAGCTGGCTGCGGTTCTCATCTCCGATACCCAGAAAGATATCGTTTTGGGATTGTCAATTAGCTCTCCAGCTCCATTAACAACGGCGGCCGCACCAATCGTGCTGCCTGGCTGCATCACGATATTGGACGCATTAAGCGCGATGTAGGTTCCTGCAGAAACAGCCTTGCTCTCTACAAATGCGGTAGTCGGTATTTTATTCTCACGAATAAGATGCCCGATATTCTCTGCGTTGATTACTCTGCCTCCCAGTGTATTGATGACTAAGATAATGTGGTCGGCCTTAGCTTCCTCCGCTTCTTTAAAGGCTCTTTTCAAAAAAGATTCAAGACCTGATTCAACCGTCTGCTTAACGGGAATCACGTAGACAGCCGTGCCAATTTCATCTGCTGCTTGAGCTTGCTTGGCCGGCGCGGCGAACAGCCCTGCAAGCGTTACGAGCAGCATTGCTGCAAGCAATAGGATTGGAGCGACGGTTGACCTTCTCCGCCCTTGAATCATTTGCAAGAAGACTCCTCCTTTTTTACCTTTATTAAGTCCTATTACGGTCAAAAGCAAATAATGTTTCATGTTTCGTATATGTAGGATAACACAGCTTCTATATTTTAGGTGAGGGTCAGAAAATTACAGGAACGCTGCATGTAAAAAAACACCCCTAAGCAGGGGTGTTTTGTGAGTCCGAATGTTTAGTTACTTTAGAAGTTGCTGTACGAACTGATTTACTAGTTTACCGTCAGCGCGTCCTTTTGTTTTAGGCAAAAGGGCATTCATAACTTTTCCCATATCGGCTTTGGAAGAAGCACCGAGTTCATGGATGGTCTGTGTTACTATCTCTTGAATCTCTTCTTCAGTCAGCTGCTCGGGAAGGTATTGACTAATAATTTCAATTTCTACTGCAAGATCGGCAACTAGATCATCGCGGCCGGCTTTTTTAAATTCTTGGAGGGAATCTTTACGTTGTTTGATTTCGCGACTCAATATATCAAGCACCTCATTGTCGTCCAAAGGACGCTTGAGATCGATTTCCAAGTTTTTCACTGACGCGCGCATCATACGAATAACGCTTAGCTTAAACTTGTCCTGATTCTTCATGGCTTGCTTCATATCGTCGGTCAATCTATCGCTCAGGTTCATTATGGAAGGATCCTCCTAAAACTTTCTCTTGCGCGCAGCCTCAGACTTTTTCTTGCGCTTCACACTTGGCTTTTCATAATGCTTGCGTTTTTTCACCTCAGCTAGAACTCCATCTTTAGCGATGGAACGTTTAAAGCGGCGAAGCGCAGCATCAATAGTTTCGTTTTTGCGAACTTTAGTTTCAGACACCAGTTTTCCCTCCCTCCGAAACAGACCGTCCAGAGCTAATACACGGTTTATCAAATTTCATTATATGTCAAACCAAAAGGCAGTGTCAACTTTAGATCTCACCTAATCGCGGAGAAAGTTTTGCGCCTCCGAGTAAATGGATGTGGAGATGATAAACAACCTGTCCTCCATCCGCATTTACGTTGTTCACTAGACGGTAACCTGAATCTTCAATACCCAGTTCCCTCGCAATCTGACGAGCAGCAGCGAACAGCTCAGCTATAAGCGGAGCATCTTCATCCGTAACGTCATTCATCGTAGCGATGTGCTTTTTCGGGATAATAAGAATATGTATCGGAGCGGCAGGCTGTATATCATGGAAAGCAAGGATATGATCATTCTCGAATACTTTCTTAGAGGGCAGGGCACCATCGATAATTTTGCAAAAAAGGCAGTCCATAAGGTTTTTCACCCCCTATTTGTTCTCTTCCTCCATATTATAGTGAAAAATAGAGTGCTCGTCCAATTTAGCGCTGGTACTCGCTTGCGCTCTGTTATGGGATGAAGGCTGAACCTGCTCCCATTACAGAGCGTAAGCCTGGATCGTTTAAAAAAACGGCAATAATGTAATTGCCAGTAATGCAGCAAGCGGAAACACCTGCCGAATAAATCGTCTGCGCGGATAGTAAGGATAAGGATAAATAGGAGCCCCAAATGACGCATACGGAAGAAAAGCTCGATTTTCCCACTCATTCGTGCCGCATGGTACTGCTATGCAGACAATCTCGTCGTCAATATGCTCGATGAAACCGTCGCAGCACCAGCCATCATGTGTCTGCACGAGCACATACCGGTTTTTATGACTCTCGCACCATTGCTTCATTTCCTGCTGTTCAGCCATTGTATTTTCCATGGAATCAGCCTCCTGTTCATTCATCATATTCACAGGTAGGCGTTTGGCTACTAAGTACACCCTCGAATAAGCCGCTATGCGGCAGGATGTTTTACGGGCTGCTCATTCATAAGCTGATACAGCCGCTCTACATGCTCGACCCAGTCCAGTCCGCTGGATAGACGAATAATGGCTGAACGGTTATCTGCAAGATTCGTATTGAATCCGCTCAATTCATCAGCCATTTGCTCGAACGCACGCTTTAGCGAAAGCAGGTAGGTCCGATCCTCATCTTTTAATGGCCCGTCATAGCTGCCGACTTGCTGCATGGAGAAATCCACATGATTAATGAATAGGAGCGCAGGCTCGGGACTCAGCTTATTATCGCTTGTCGATATCCGGTCTGCTTGCGCAATCAGCTCTATCACGCCTGAACTCAAGACGGCAGCCCTTCCGGAGAAATATTTTGCTTCTAACCGGTCCTCAGCCTGCTTGCTGTTCAGAAGCTCGTCCATTTGAGAAATCAACTCACCGAAATACAGCTTGGACTCAACAGCCGCCTTATAAATCTTTTGCCCCGTTTCGAAGCTCGCTTCCTGCTTGTGCTGCAAATACAGTGTGTACAGCAGCACATTCCCGATTAGACTGAACACGAGTATGACCAATGTAATCGGCAGAGCTATTGAGCGCTTTCCCGTCTGTTGATGCTCCAACTTCATAGCCTCCCTTCTATTCCGAAATGGTCTTCTTCAGTTCCACCGACTCGCCGCCATCGAAGAAAAAGACATGACATTCTTTAATTTTCCGGCCAAGCACCGCCTCGATCGCTTCAGCATAAAGCTCAAGCTGAAAGCGATGACGTTCAGCGGCCTCATCCCAGTCTCTCTTATAGATCCGGTCCGTCTTATAATCGAGTAGAACAATCCCTTCATGATCCTCAAACAAACAATCGATAACCCCTTGGATTAAAATTTTTTCAGCTGCAATCGACGGGTCCGAATCCGGATATACCCGGCTTGCGGAAAACATGCAGCTGAACGGAACCTCCCGACGGACCCAATCCGCGTGAAGCAACCGCTGACCCAGCGTGCTCTGGAAGAACGCATTGACAGCACCCAAATCAATCGCTTGCGATTGTTTTTCTGTCAATAATCGTCTCTCAATCATATGATTGAGTGTCAGCTTCAGCTTGGCTTCATCGAGTGCTTCTGACAAAGTTACATGCTGCATGAGCAAGTGATGAACCGAGCCCTTCTCAGCTGCTGTTAAATTTTTCTCCTCCAGGAAGGATGGTCGCCTTAAACGGAAGGTATAGTTGTCTAAGGTATCGGCCGCAACAGCTGGATCGACAGGCTCAGTACTCCTTGGCATGATAGCTTCTTCCATTTGTACCGCATCATCGGCTGCCTCCGCGTGCAGTCTTTTCATTTCAGTGACCGATGTTTTTGCTGCGAGCGCTGCTGCCGCTCCATGCGGATACTGCCATTCCAGCCTAGCCCGCAGCTCCTCGTCCTGTTCGATATTCTCGAGCAGCGATAACGTCGTTACGGCTTGCAGACGTTCCTCCAAAGGAGTGATTTGCAGATCATCCGCTTCTGTCGCTGCAGCTGCCTCTACGCCGAGCAGGGAGGCTGAAACAATGTCTGTCTGCCACCGGGGAGCACTCCTTGTTCCTTCTTCCCGCTCAGCTATCTGTTTAGCAGCAAGAGGACCTAACCAATCGATAAACGAACGTGCTGAAGCCACACGAAAATCCGGCAGCATGCCATTTTCTTCAACAGCCGATATCCACCGCTTCAGCTTTGCCTCCGCATCGGATACTGTCCCGATGAGAAACATTTTCTCCTTAGGCCGTGTTAACGCGACATACAAAATACGCATTTCCTCCGCAAGCATTTCCATTCGCATCGCTCGACGTATAGCAAGATACGGCAGCGTAGGATAGCTTATTCGCAGGGTCGGATCCACATATCGAGGCCCGAAGCCCAGCTGCTTATGCTTTAAAAAAGCAGAACGCATATCCTGCATATTAAATGACTTCCCTAGCCCGGCCACAAATACAACCGGGAACTCCAGTCCCTTGCTTTTATGAATAGACATGATCCGTACCACATCTTCCTGCTCGCCCAGCGCTCGCGCGGTGCCCAAATCGCCTCCGCTGTCTCGCATCCGTTCTATGAATCTGAGGAAGCGGAAAAGTCCGCGGAAAGATGTGGCTTCATACTGACGTGCCCTATCGTGAAGAGCGCGTAAATTAGCCTGTCGCTGCGTCCCGCCAGGTAAGCCTCCTACAAAATCATAGTAGCCGGTTTCCAAATAAATTTCCCAGAGCAGGTTCGCCAACGAGCCCTGCCTTGCTTCCGTACGCCAGCGATCCAGCTTATCCAGAAAAACCGACAGCTTTCTTCGAGATTCCTCCTCCAGATACCTGTCGCCAGCAGCGAAAAGCACTGCATCGTAGTATGTAGCCTTGGCAGAGAGAATTCGTATGCGAGCCAATTGCTCTGCTTGAAGTCCAAACATAGGTGAGCGCAGCGCTGCAGCCAACGGTATATCCTGATACGGATTATCGATGACCCGCAGCAGAGAAAGCACCGTTTCTACTTCAGTTGCATCGAAATATCCGCTGCTAAGCTCAGCATATGCCGGTATGCCGCCGGCCTGCAGCTCTTCGATAAGGATTGGCGCCCATTGCTGCGTTGCCCGCAGCAGTATAACGACATCTCTCCACTGCATGCTTCTGCTTTCCTTGCGCTTATTGTCATATACCTGATAGCCGCTGTCTATCATGGAACGAAGCTGCTGAGCCATCCACCTTGCCTCGAGCTGCGCCGACTTAAGCTCTGCAGCCGATTCAGCGGCAGGCAGCTGCTCGGCTGGATCATTGTCCTCGACTTGATCGGTGAACGCCGAGCTGTCGCTTTCCTCGTCATCGCTCTGCTCGGGGTCCGCTTTGTTAAGAATAACAAACTCGACCTGACAGCGGTCCGCCGGGATCGGCTCGGGATAGGCCGCCCCGCAGACAAGCTCGGCACTTTCATCATAATCCATCTCTGCGACATTCTCCCGCATAAGGGCTCGAAACACAGCGTTCACGCCATCCACGACTTCTGAGCGGCTGCGGAAGTTCCGCGCCAAATCTATGCGCAGACCATGCCCTGATTCCGAGTCTGTCGCTTCATTTTCCGCTTGAATGGACCGGTACGATTTATATTTCTGCAAAAAAAGCTTTGGCTCTGCGAGCCGAAAGCGATATATACTCTGCTTAACGTCGCCTACCATGAAGCGGTTGCCCGCTCCAGGACGTTCAATTAAAGAAACAATAGCTTCCTGTACCTTATTCGTATCCTGATACTCATCAAGCAAAATTTCATCAAATTGCTGCTGGTATTCAAGCGCAGCTACGGAAGGGAGCAAACGGTCCGGCGTCGAAGCCGGATCTCGCAATATGCGAAGGCAATAGTGCTCCAAGTCGCCAAAATCAAGAAGACCCTTCGCCCGCTTTGCGGCCTCATAGCCTCGACCAAACTCGATAACCAGCTCAGCCAGTGCGCGCATGAGGGGAGCCAGCTCCTGAAGCTCCTCCACAAACTGCTCAGCCGTCCTGCCGAATAGCTCATCCGCAAGCGTCGTGATCAGCTTTTTGGCATGATCCCGCAATTCCTTGGCTTGCTCTTGAAGCAGCTTGTCGTATTCGTCTCCGCGCATCGCCCTCAGCTTACCGAATTGAACCGCTTGAAATGGCTCTATCCATGTTTCCCAAGGCTGTGTGCAAACCATGTCGGCAAGGTCATTAACCAATAATAGGTCCTCATCAAAATTAGCCGCATAAGGCGCTGGTCCTGCAGGCATACGCGTCAGCTCCAGCGCTTGCTGTAGCAGCGATGCTGCACCCTCGAGCGCTAGCTGGATATCGTTTTGCAGACTTTTGATCCATGCGCTTTGCTTAAGCTCGGACACATCCGACACATGAAAAGCCTCTGCCGTGTGCCGCAGCCAGTGTTCCGGCCAAGGATGACTTTGGGAAAAATCAAAGAGCTGCTGTACAAGGCGGTAAAGGGGCTCATCCCCTCGCTCGCCGCCATAACGGTCCGCTAGCCGCAGAAACGCACCTTCATCTCCAGCTCCCTCATATTTTTGCTCAAATAGCTGGTCAAGCACATCAAGCCTCATGAGCTCGCTTTCCGTCTCATTCGCGATCCGAAAACCGGGATCAATTCCAATAAACGGATAATAGCGTCTAATGACATCAAGACAAAAAGAGTGAAGCGTAGTTATAGACGCGCGGTTCATCAGCGCGAGCTGACGGCGCAGATGCTCCGATTCGGGCTGGCGATCCAGCTCCTTCTCGAGCGCGAGACGGATGCGATCCTTCATTTCAGCCGCCGCCGCCTTCGTAAACGTAGCTACGAGCAAGCGGTCTACATCTGTGTGCGCCGATATTTTGCGAATAATCCGTTCCACGAGAACGGCTGTTTTACCTGAGCCGGCAGCTGCCGCGACGAGTATATTTGAGCCGCTAGTGACAATGGCATCCCACTGATCGTCCGTCCAGGTGCTGTTTTCCGGCTTTGGCGAATCCTTTGCAGTGTGCATGGTCCATTACTCCCTCTCCAGCTGTTGCCAAATATCATCTATCGAAGGCTTGCTCAGCTTTCTGTACGCATTGCCATCGAATTGCGTATCGAATTGGCATACCGCTTTGTAATCACAATATTGACAGGGCGATTTTGTCCCCATACGGTATGGTTCGATGGAAACCTCACCCGCTTGTATCCCGCTGCCTATTCGGGCTATCGTCTTTCTGACAGAATGCCGCAGCGTATCCCACTGCTCATTTGTAACGACCGAAGAGCTGCTGTAAAAGCTGCCGTCACGCTTTAGAGCAACAGGAAGCAGCTCCGAGTAACCCGTCTCAAGCTCATCGTCCATCAGGCGAACGGTATCCGTGTCAGCAGTAATAAGCCCGCGCATCTTGAAACGTTTCAGCAATTTGCCTTTAACCTCGGATGAGCTAATGCCATTCGTCAGCGCGAGCAGCGGATTGTGAACGTGAAAATATAAAACACCTGCTGGTGAAGCCGGTTTTCCAAGCCAGTCTGAAGCATGCGTAACCAGCACATCAAGATAGGTTAGCATTTGCAGGGAGAGCCCATATACAACATCCTCCAGCTTAAGCTGCGTCAGGCTTGATTTGTAATCGAGGACACGCAGAAGCAAGCCTTGCTCCGTCTCCGCAGCGTCTACACGGTCTATTCTGCCGATGATCTCCATCAAGCCGCCGTCCTCAAGCTGAATCAGAAGAGCGGGGAGGCTCCCGCCCGGACCAAAATCAACCTCCGTGCCAACGGGGTGAAATTCGGCTCGCCTAGCATGCTCACCCAACATCAGCACCGCTTGTCCTATGATCTCCTTCAGCTTGCGGGCGATGTATTGAAATCTGCTGCTGCTTAACAAAATTTGCGCCTGAAGTTTCGGTGTAAGTTCATCCACTGTCTTGGCAGCAGCCTCTTTTAATTCTGCTGCAGCCATTTGGCCCCATTTCGGACCAAGATCGACAGTCAATCTGCTTAAAGCAGCGTGGAATAGCTGCCCCACATCCGGCGCTTCAAGCCGGTAGAGCTTGCGTTCGCGCAGCTTCAAACCATGAATCGCAAAGTGCTGAAATGGACACGATACGAATCGTTCCATCCGTGACACGCTTACCTGCAGCCGATCACCGTATAATCGTCTGGCTGTATCCTTTGATAATGCATATTCTTGGTTCACATAGGTCAACGACCCCGTTAGAATCTGAAGCTTGTGCTGCCATTCCGGGCGAACGGCATACCAGTTATATAGATCCCACCAAAATGGAGCAATGGCTGCTCCTTGCCTCCAATTACGGATGGCCGCGATTAAATAAGAAAGTGTTCGCGCAGGACGAGCTATGAACATCCTTTGATCCAATACAGGCAAACCAGGGGTCGGCTCCGCCGCAACGCTGCGTACGGATATTCCTGGAAATAACTGCCGCAGTTGGCGAACAACTTCTGACGGAAGCAAGCTTTTCCCTTCCTCATCCGCTTGCGCCCAGCTAATCCATAAATGACGGCTAGGCGTCGTCAACGCATTATAGATCATAAATCGTTCATCCAGCAGCCTTCGCCTTACGCCGGGGGCCATCACAAGGCCATCCTCCGCCAGCCGTTCACGCTCTGGTTCAGTTAGAATGCCGTCTTCCTTCACCCTCATTGGCATAACGCCGTCATTAGCTCCAAGCACATAACAAACCTGTATGTGACCCGATCGTGTACGGTCTATGCTGCCGATCAATACCTGGTCAAGCGCAGGCGGTACAGCTGCGAGCTTTAAACTATCCAAGCCGGCTTCAACCATGCCTGCAAATAATTCAGGCGAAACCGTCTGCTTCCCTGCCAGCTCAACAAGCTGATCGAGCAGCTGCATGACGCTGTCCCACAGCTGTCTATGGCTTCTTGCACGCTGGGTATTGCCGGCTGCAATATCCTGTCTGCTCCACCGTTCCAGACGGTCAGCGGAATCAGATTCATCAAGCAAGCGATAAAGCGCCTCACACATGGCTTGTACATTGTCAGCTTTCTTCAATGCTTCACCGAAGCGTTGAAGCGGAGGCACTACCGCCTCGCCTGCTGCAAGCACGATATCAAATTCAAGCTGTGCTTTCTCGCTTATTACTGTCTCGATATCGCTGTCATCGTCCAGCGACACAGAAACTAAAGGTCGCCAACGGTTCTTCTCGAGCCACTTCCACCCGTCTATCCCGGCAGCCAGCGCATAATTTTCAAGCTTATCGAACCATTCTCGCGGCAGACTGTCGTCCATAGGAAACAGCATCTCTGTTTTGACACAGCGGAACACCGCATCATACCGCCATCCGAACAACACGGTCTCCAGTGCGGAACGAATGAATTCCACTAATGGATGATGGACAGCCTTTTCCTTCTGATCGACAAAATACGGGATGCCGTAATCATGGAATACGAGTGCAATATAATCCGTATAATCCTCCGCATTGCGAACCATAACGGCGACATCCCGCCAGCGAAGCTTCTCTGTCTGCGCACGGCGAATAATATCACGAGCGACGGACTCCACCTCTGCGCGCCGATTTGCTGCCGCATGCAGCGATACCCCGCAGCGGGGATGCTCGGGCTCTAACAGTTTCTGATCCGGTAAAAGCATTGGGATGCGGTCATTGAAATGTTTCTCTAAATGGGCCAGCATCGGACTATCTTGAAATCTAACAGGCTGCTTATGATCAAGCACGATAGGCGTGAGCACGGTAACGTCATGCATCGCGGCAAGCTCTATCAGCTTATTATACGTCTCCGCCGTCGGATGAAAGAGGTCCAGCTCATGCGGCAGCTCTCCAGGCTCATAAGGACGGTTCAGCGTTAGCGTAACCGTTACCTGCGCTGCGGAAGCCATCAATGCGCCGAGCGCTTCAAATTCAGCAGGCGTAAAACCGTAGAAGCCGTCAACCCAGAACTGTGCTCCCTGCATCGCAGGCGCGAGCGCAAATCCATTTTGCAAATAACGCAAATAATCCTCAGCATCTATATATAAGCCCGCGAGCTCCTGCTCCATTTGACTATAAATAAGCTGCAGATCATGCAGCTTGCGCTTTAATAATTTGGAGTGCGCTGTGTCGGCATCTGCAGCGCCGAGCTTCTCCTGCAGCAGCTCCGAATCAATGCCGTACCGCTTCCACTCTGTGATCAGCTCAGCGAGCCGGTCAATAAATCCCGGCTGCTCCGCTCCGCTCTGGAAGAGCTCCAGCTGTTGACCAAGTCGATGAACGATTTTATAGAGCAGCATATGTTTGCCCGTATCGCCAATCGGAACGAGCGCTGTGCCGCCCGTCTCTTGCATAACCCGAAAGGCTAAACGATGGAAGCTTAGCGCCTGCGCCCTAATCGTGCCAAGCAAACCGCCTTGCTGAAGCAGCGCATACTCCGTCTGAAACGTTGCCTGCTCCGGAACAAGCATCACAAGCGGAGCACCATCTGGCTGCTCACGCAGCTGCTCCCTCATTTCGTTTAAGCAAAAGGTAGTTTTCCCGGTTCCAGATCGGCCAATGACAAAACGAAGCGACATATGCAGCCCTCCCGTCTATTCGTTAGTTCTCTATTACCTGCTTCTAACCTCAAAAATGGCAAACTTCAAATAATGTCCCTCATTAACGCCAAGCAGCTGCGGATGATCCTTGCCTGCAGCACGCCATTCCACCAGACGGAGCAGCTTCCCTGCATCTACCGCTGCTTCCTGAATCGTCTCAAGAAACAGTTCCGGACGCATATGGTAAGAGCAACTCGCCGTAACGAGATAACCGCCCTCGTTAACCAGCTTTAACCCTTGCAGATTAATGTCCTTGTATCCGCGGCACGCCCCCGGCACAGCAGCCTTCGTTTTGGCAAAAGCAGGCGGGTCAAGGATGACGACATCCCATGTCCTCCCCGCTGCGCCTTCCAGCTTCTTAGACGTGTCTACTCCTCCCAAGCCGCGCTGCTTACGCTCATCGTTCCCTTTGACCTGTGAGCGCAAATATTCGAAAGCGTCAGCCACGACAAATTCCACACGATCGGTAAACCCATTGCGTGTTACGTTCCGCTTTGCTGTTTCTATCGCGTGCTCGGAAACATCAAGGCACGTTACTTTTTTTGCTCCGTATTTGCAAGCATGCAGCGTAAAGCTGCCTGTATGGGCAAAGCATTCCAGCACGGAAGCCCCGTCCCAAAACGGGTACGTAACTATTTTACCATTCGAATTGACAGGTACACGCTCATCACCTGCATTACCCTTTGCAGCAGCGCTTCCAGTTTCCGCCTCTGCTCTCGTCATCAGACGAATGCCGCTCCGTTCTCCCCAGCCCGTCATAAGCGGAGCAATCGATGCTCGATTCTCGCGTTGGTCGAAGAAATAGCCGGTTTTCTGGCCTTCTACGATGTCTACCTCAAGCTTAAGTCCGTTTTCTTCGATTTCCAAAATCGATGGACATTCTCCGTACAAGACGCCAGTGCGCTCCTCCAAGCCTTCCAGCTGACGTACGCTCACGTCGCTGCGCTCATAAATGCCGCGAGGCTGGAAGGTATCAATCAAGGCTTCGATTAGAGCCTCGCGCCTCACATCCATACCAAGCGTCAACAGTTGCAGCACAAGCACGTCATTAAACCGATCGACGACAAGCCCCGGCAGGAAGTCGGCTTCTCCGTAAACAAGACGGCAATCGGAATCAGCTACAAAACGGCGACGATGCTCCTGACACTGCTGCAAGCGAACTCTGAAAAAATCGGCATCCATTGCCTCTATGGGCTTATACGCAACGATCCTAACTGTAATTTGAGACTTCGGATTCCAATAACCCGTTGCCAAGTAACGCCCTTGGTGGTTGACGACATCAACCAGATCGCCCGGATTAGCTTCACCCTCCAATCGATCGATTTCTGTCGCATAAACCCACGGATGGCCTTGCTCCAAACGTTTTTTTCTTGCTTTTTGCAACCAAATTTTTGAATTGCTCACGTTCTCTCTCGTCCTCTCTGTGTGAAGCTTGTCATGCTTGTCTCTATTGCAGCATACATATGTATATATACGAAACGAACCTTTTGCAAGTAAGAAGGAGACCGTCCAATGATTCAAACGATTCTCATCCCCATGCTGCTCGGATTCGCCGTGTTTATGTGCGGTATGAAGCTGATGGAGCTCGCCCTTCACCGACTTGCAGGTCCTTATTTAACCCGATTTCTGGCGCGTTCGACCGCAACGCCCGTTCATGGATTGGCCGTAGGCACCGTTTCGACTGCATTCCTGCAGAGCAGCACAGCAGTAACAGTCATTGCAATCGGAATGGTTAACGCAAGACTGCTTACATTTCCCAGAACCTTAGGCATTATACTCGGCACAAATATCGGCACGTGCATAACGACCGAGCTCATTGGCCTAAATTTAAATAAGCTGGCCCTGCCGCTGCTCATCACTGCAATCGGTACATGGCTATTGACAGCTCTTATTGGCGAAATCCGACTATTTCCAGCCTTGCGCAAGCAGCCATGGATGAATTCGCTCCGTTCCTCTGCTGTCGCGTTATGCGGCTTTGCCTTGCTTCTGACTGGACTTAGCATGATGCAAGGCGTCGGCCCCGCTGTTCAAGAAAGCGATATGTTCGGCTGGTTTTTGGCAAAAGCTGATGACAGCTTATGGTGGGGGCTTGCGGCTGGAGCCATCCTGACCGCAGCCGTGCACAGCAGCGCTGCCGTTATAGGTCTGATTATGGGCTTCACAGCCATTGGGGCAATGCCCATCGAGCTTGGCATAGCTGTCGTTCTCGGCTCCAATATCGGCACATGCGCGACTGCTGTGCTTGCTTCGCTAGGCGGATCGAAATCAGGTCAATTCGTAGCCTTATCTCACGTTGTGCTGAACGTAGGCGGCGCTTTACTATTTATGCCCTTCATCGGAGAGCTAGGTATAGTCTCCGAGTGGTTTTCCTCATCAGCAGCAAGCCAAATCGCTCACTCTCAAACGATTTTCAACATCATTAGCTCACTAATTGCGCTGCCTTTCTGCTACTTGCCCGCATTCCGAAGGCTGGACCCGGTTACATGAATTAATTCGTCTCAATACCTAACAGATGCAGTGCGCCTGCTACGATACGATGGTTGTTATCGTAGCCAGATTGCTTCTGCCGCCTCCAAGCGTCGTAAGGATCAAACCAATCAACGCCTCGAATCTCCTCAACCTGCGCCTGCAGTGAACCGCCTACCGCTTCGACTAAATAATAATGAACCTCTTTATCTACCATGCCAATGGAATCATGCTGATATTGATATTTAATCTGGTCAATCGGAGCGATAATCACCCCAACAAGTCCCGTTTCTTCGGCGATTTCCCGCAATGCGGTTTGTTCGATCGTCTCACCGGCCTCCATTTTCCCTTTTGGCAGCGAAACCTTTCCATATCGATCCTGTATGAGCTGAATTTGCAGCTTCCCTTGCTCGTTATGGCGGTATACAACGCCGCCTGCTGAAATTTCCTTCATGTAAGGGTCCCCCTTGCAACGTTTCATGATTAGTATATGCAGCAAAGGATTCCCCCATCGATTCCCTAACAGGAATCGATAAGCAAAGGAATCCCCCGCACGCGTTAACCTTACTTATGCTCTTATCGCCTCAGGGTGCTCCAGAATAAAGCTGTTCTGCTCGAGACCGCTATCCGCCGGCTGACCTCCGAGCACGCGTACCAACTGACCTCGGCATTCGTTTACGCCAGCCTCTGTAATCTTCACACGGCACAATTGACCAATAAGCTCCTCTGAGCCATTAAATACGACTTGAATATAATTGTCGGTATAGCCCATTACCAATCCCGTTCCCGGCGCTCCCTTGTAATCGCGCTCTGGAATAACATCAAGCACTTGGCCTATATATTGTTTGGCATATTGGAGCTGCATCTTCTCCGACAAGTCGATCAGCTTATGAACGCGCTCGTTCTTCACTTCCTCATCTACCTGCTCCTCCATACGCGCTGCCGGCGTACCGGTCCGCTTGGAATAAGGGAATACATGCATCTCCGCAAACTGAAGCTCCTCCATAAAGCGATAGCCGCTCTCGAACATCTCCTCGGTTTCACCAGGGAAGCCAACGATAACGTCGGTGGTAATCGCAACGCCAGGCATTGCTTCATGCAGCCTCTTGATTTTTGCAGCAAATTCTTCCGTTGTATATTTGCGGCGCATCCGCTTCAGCACGGAATTTTCTCCAGCTTGAAGAGGGATGTGCAGGTGACGACACATTTTGCTGGAACGATTGAGCACATCGATCATCGCGTCGTCGATTTGACTTGCTTCAATCGAGCTGATCCGAATTCGCTCAAGTCCCTCCACCTTGTCGAGATCCCACAGCAAGCTGGTTAAATTGTAGTTTTCCATATCATCGCCGTAGCCTCCGGTATGGATGCCCGTCAATACAATTTCCTTATAGCCGGAAGCGACTAGCTGCTTCGCCTGCTCAAGCACACTTTGCGGCGCGCGGCTCCGGGACAGACCGCGAGACCATGGGATGATGCAGAACGTACAAAAGTTGTTGCAGCCCTCTTGAATTTTGAGAAAGGCGCGTGTCCGCTCCGAGAAATCAGGTACATCTAGCTCTTCAAAATCACGGGTCTTCATAATATTGCGAACAGCGTTCACTGGTTTGCGGTCTTCCTGAATTTGATCGACAAATGTCATAATTTTATCGCGGTCCTGCGTGCCGATTACTAGATCAACGCCCTCAATCGCCATAATCTCAGCAGGGGATGTCTGAGCATAACAGCCAGTTACCGCGATCACCGCATCCGGATTACGGCGTACGGCACGTCTAATAATTTGGCGGCTTTTCTTGTCCCCTGTATTCGTTACTGTACATGTATTAATTAAATACACGTCAGCAGTCGATTCGAAATCGACCTGCTCGTAGCCTTCGTTTTTGAACAACTGCCAAATCGCTTCCGTATCATAGAAGTTTACTTTGCAGCCTAATGTATAAAATGCGACTGATGGCATAATGATTACGCTCCTCCCATTTCTCCGGATTCATATAATAAGCAGGCTAATGCTACGATTCCCGCTGTTTCCGCTCTTAAAATTCGCTTGCCAAGACCTACTAAAACGGCGCCGGCCGCTTCGGCTTCTGCTGCCTCACGCTCTGTAAAACCGCCCTCTGATCCAACAACAAGCAGCACGTGAGGTGAGATTACAGCTTCGGATTCACTTTGCTGACCAACCCAATCCTGAACAGACGCACGAATGCCTCTGCCATGTGCTGCATGTCCTTCACGTTCAAAGCAGAACAAAGTTAAATCATAGGACTCAATCGCCTTAATCAGCTCTCGCCAGCTATGTACCGGCTCGATAGCCGGAATTCTGTTCCTATGCGACTGCTCGGCTGCTTCCTTAGCAATTTTACTCCAGCGCTCGATCCGCTTCGCTTCCTTCTTCCCGTCATACTGGACGACCATTCGCTCGGATTGAAACGGAATGAAGGAATATGCGCCTATTTCCGTGCCTTTTTGTATAACAAGCTCCATCTTATCGCCTTTCGGCAAGCTTTGCGCAATCGTAATGGACCACACCGGCTCTCGATCATTCGGAAGCATCTGGACAATATCCGCCTTAATCTCCATCGACGAAGCTTCTCGAACGACAACGAGCGCCGTCCGTGACTCTCCATCGCTTACGATGAGCTTGTCACCCGGCTTCGAACGCATCACTCGCGAGGCATGATGTGCATCCTCGCCGATTAAGCGGACCTCGGAGTCGCTGAACTGCTCCGCAGCTACAAAATATCGTTGCATTGTTGTTGTCAAACCACCCTTACACAAATTCCATTCTTCATCATACCATGTTTCATTTTGTAAAATCTATGGCAAACCTGTTCCAGTCAAAAGGCGCAAATACGGCCTCACACCAGGAAATGAGCGTAAACATAATATCTCCTGAAAGACTTAAAATCGGATCTAACGTTACAGCCCGCAGAGGCGGTATGAACACAATCAGTAAAAAAATAAACATTCCCCACTGCACATTCTGATCCATTTTGTACCGCACCTTTAGCGGCATTAAATCCGCTATAATCCGATAGCCGTCTAGCGGCGGCAAAGGGATTAAGTTAAATACAAACAACAAAAGGTTAATCGAAATAAGGTAATAAAAAAAGTGCACAAGCGCCATATAGACGCCATCGGAGCCAGCGTGGAGAAGTCCCGTTTGGTTTAATACATAGAGCAAAACCATACCAATCGAAGCGACCAGTAAGTTACTGAGTGGACCCACAGCCGATACGATTATACTCATGAGCCTCGGGTTTTTGAATCTGCTTGGATTGACGGGTACCGGCTTCGCCCAGCCGAAGCCCGCAATAAGGATCAGTATCGTACCTAACACATCTAAATGGACGCGGGGATTCAGCGTCACTCGCCCTGCTTTGTAGGCTGTATCATCACCAAATTTATAAGCGCTGTACGCATGCGCAAATTCATGCAAAGTAAAAGCGATAATAAGCACTAGCGCAATAAATGGCAAATCCTCGATCGGATACCATAAAAACCGCTGTAAGTCCATTAACCCACCTGCGGCTTTCTCGCCACAAATGCAATCCAATCCTCATCGCGGCGCTTTTCGATAATTTCGAACCCGGAACGAATCAAGCCTTCTTCCACATCGGTTTCCTTGTTTTTGTATACACCTGATGCAATATAAATGCCGTTCGGTTTCAAAGCTTCAAATACATCATCAACAAACAGCAATATAATTTCCGCCAATATATTAGCTACAACCAAGTCAACAGGCAGTTTGACACTCAACGCTTCATGCTTTGCTATTGAAGCCTCATTAGAAGCCCCTTCCTTCAGCACGCCAAGCAGGTCACTCAGCCTTACCTCCACCTGCTGTGAGAGGCCATTTAGTGATACGTTCTCCGTGGCACTCGATACGGCGATAGGATCAAGATCAAGAGCGAGCACGCTCCTTACTCCTAAACGGCAAGCACCAATCGCCAATATGCCCGAGCCCGTCCCTACATCGATCATCTCTTCCCCGCCGCGCACAACCGACTCAAGCGTCTGCAAGCATAGAGCGGTGGTAGGGTGTGTACCCGTTCCAAAGGCCATGCCAGGATCAAGCTCGATGATGCGCTCACCCGGTGCAGCCTCGTATTCCTCCCAAGTCGGTTTGATTGTTAATGTATCGGACACACGGATCGGCTTGAAATATTGCTTCCAAGCGGTCGCCCAATCCTCATCGTCGACAGCTGCTGCCGAATAAACAACCTCTCCTGGATCGATATCAAATTCACGGAGCTCTTCCACACGAGGCTTCAAAGCTTCTATGAGCGCTCCCGTATCTGTGTCTTCTGTAAAATATCCTTTAATGATCGCTTGACCTTCAGGGATATCGTTAAGCGGCAGCTCATACCATTGTCCAAGCGAGGTGTCGCGCTGCTTGTTCAACGTGCCCGATTCTTCAATAGATACGCCGCCGGCTCCCATTTCATGCAAAAAGTTAGAAATCATCTCCTGCGCCTCTTCGGTCGTCGAGATTGTAAGCTCATGCCATTTCATATGTATGTTCCTCCATTATAGTACGTAAACGACTGTCGCCAACAGCAATAGGCACAGCGAACGTTTATTCTCTTATTAAAAAATCTAACATCTATTGTACAACAGATTAGTGCCTTTGCACAAAAAATACAAAAGAAAGCCTGCAGGCATGAATCCCGCAGGCTTTCCCAATCAAATGATCGTCGTATCCGTATTCCCGCCGATTTGATGAATAAGATGCAGCGCGCGATCTGCAACCTCCTCATCAACTGTAGCTGTCAACAGGCCGCTCTCGAGCAAGCCGTTTACTTCGAAAGCTCGCAGCGCCTGCAGCTTATGCCATGCTTCTTGAGCTGCAGCCTCGCCTTCGAAGGTTGCGCGTATTTCAACCTGACTCATTGTCGCTCGTTGCGTTGATCAGCTGCAGCGGCACGCTCTGCCGCTATACGATCAGCCTCATCCGCAAGCTCCTCAGAAAACTCAACATCTTCATTTTTACCAACGGGCAGCTCTGCAAAGTTTTGTTTCTCCAAGCTGATTTTGTAGTTATTGCTGTTATTGTTCTCAACCATTTGTATGCTCCCTCCAATTCATTGATGATGTATCGTTTCCTACCCGAATAGAATGTGTTTGACTAATAAAATCTATACAAATCTAGAAAAGAAAAAAACGTTCCGCGTTAATCTCCGCGGAACGCTTTCTTCATGCGCTCAAATATAGATTCATGATGCTCATTGTCTTCATCATTATTGGAATTGACGCTTAAACCGCCAAATTGGCGTAGCATTTCCTTCTGATCGTCAGTAAGATTCGTCGGTGTTACAATCGTTACCTTAACATGCTGATCGCCTTGACCATAACCCCGAAGCTTAGGTACGCCCTTGCCTTTAAGTCGGAAATAAGTGCCAGTCTGCGTACCCGCTGGAACCTTCAGCTTGACCTTCTCCGTCAATGTAGGAATTTCAATCTCATCCCCAAGCGCTGCTTGAACGAACGTAAGCGGAACCTCGCAATAAATATCGTCGTCCTCGCGCTCAAAAAACTCATGGGGCTTCACGCGAATAACAATATACAGATCTCCCGCGGGGCCTCCCCGCAATCCGCCCTCACCCTCGCCGGACATGCGAATTTGTGCTCCATCATCTACACCGGCTGGAATGCGGATTTTAATTTTACGCTGGCGTTTTACTTTGCCGGCGCCGTGGCAAGTACCGCATTTATCTTTTATGATACGTCCTGTGCCGCTGCAGTTCGTACAAGCGCGACGATTGACCATACGGCCAAACGGCGTATTTTGAACAACCTCTTGCTGTCCGCTGCCTTTACATACCGTACAAGTCTCAGGCTTCGTGCCCGGCTTCGCTCCGTTGCCGTGACAAGTATCGCAGGTTTCCGTGCGGGGTATCGTAATTTCCGTTTCTTTGCCGAATACCGCTTCCTTGAATTCAACTGTCATTGTATATTGCAAATCGTTACCGCGCTGCGGCGCATTCGGATCGCGTCGACCGCCTCCGCCGCCAAAAAACATGTCAAATATATCACCGAAACCGCCGCCGAAGTCTGCCCCGCCTCCGCCGCCCATGCCTTGATTCGGATCCACATGCCCGAACCGGTCATAGTTTGAGCGCTTGTTGTCATCACTAAGCACGTCGTAAGCTTCTTTTACTTCCTTGAACTTGGTCTCAGCATCTGCTTCCTTGTTCACGTCAGGATGATATTGGCGCGCTAGCTTGCGATAGGATTTCTTGATATCGTCTGCCGATGCATCCTTGCCGACACCAAGCACTTCATAATAATCACGTTTATCTGCCACCTGTTCTCACCTCCGCAATATCGTATGCATTCAAACACATAAGCGCATGAAAGGAGGTCAAAGCCAGGTAGCGCCTGTCTTTGACCTCTCGTCCGCTACACTTTATTTCTTGTCGTCAACGACTTCGTAATCCGCATCAACTACGTTGTCCTTCCCTCTAGCCGAACCTGCTTCAGGCTCTGCGCCTTCAGCCGCTTGCCCCTGTTGAGCTGCTTGCTCGTAAAGCTTAACCGAAAGCTGCTGTACGATTTGTGTCAGCTCTTCAGTTGCTGCATTGATTTGCTCAAGATCATCCGTTGCAATAGCAGCAACGACCTTCTCCTTCGCTTCATTCGCTTTTTCGATTTCGGAAGGATCAACCTTGTCGCCCAGGTCTTTAATCGTTTTATCAACGGAGTAGATCAGCTGGTCGGCGCTGTTTTTCGCTTCTACGAGATCGCGGCGCTTACGGTCTTCTTCCGCGTTCAGTTCAGCGTCCTTCATCATTTGCTCGATTTCGGCATCGCTCAAGCCGCTGGAGGACGTGATCGTAATTTTCTGGCTCTTCCCTGTTCCTTTATCAAGAGCAGACACATTCACGATACCGTTCGCATCGATATCGAAGGTAACCTCGATTTGCGGTACGCCGCGCGGTGCAAGAGGAATATCGTTCAACGTGAAGCGGCCCAGCGTTTTGTTGCCGTTAGCCATTGAACGTTCACCTTGCAAGACGTGAATTTCAACGCCTGGCTGATTATCAGCATAGGTCGAGAACACCTGCGATTTGCTCGTAGGAATCGTTGTGTTGCGATCAATCATCTTCGTGAATACACCGCCAGCGGTTTCAATACCAAGGGACAACGGTGTTACGTCAAGCAATACAACATCCTTAACGTCGCCAGTCAGAACGCCGGCTTGAACAGCAGCGCCAAGAGCAACAACCTCATCCGGGTTAACGCCTTTATGCGGATCTTTGCCAATCAATTTTTTAACCGCTTCTTGTACGGCTGGAATACGTGTCGATCCGCCGACAAGGACAACCTTATCGATATCGCTAGGGGACATGCCAGCATCGCTAAGCGCTTGACGAGTAGGTCCGAGCGTACGCTCAACAAGACCAGCCGCAAGCTCTTCAAATTTCGCACGCGTAAGGCTCATCTCCAAATGCTGAGGAACGCCGTCTACCATCGTGATGAACGGAAGTGAGATAGCTGAAGTCAATACACCGGAAAGCTCTTTTTTCGCTTTCTCAGCAGCATCCTTCAAACGCTGCACAGCCGCTTTATCCTTGGAAAGATCAATGCCTTGATCCTTCTTGAATTCAGCAACGAGGTGATCAATAATAACTTGGTCAAAGTCGTCGCCGCCCAATTTGTTGTCGCCGCTAGTCGCTTTTACTTCAAAGAAGCCGTCGCCAAGCTCAAGGATCGATACGTCAAACGTACCGCCGCCAAGGTCATAAACGAGGATCGTTTGATCTTCCGTTTTCTCAAGACCGTATGCAAGAGCAGCCGCTGTCGGCTCGTTGACGATACGAAGCACTTCAAGACCTGCAATTTTACCTGCGTCCTTCGTTGCTTGGCGCTGACTGTCATTGAAGTAGGCAGGAACAGTAATAACAGCTTGTGTTACGGTCTGGCCTAAGTAAGCTTCCGCATCAGCTTTCAACTTCTGCAGAATGATTGCTGAAATTTCTTGCGGCGTATAGTCTTTATCATCGATTTTTTCTTTATGGTTCGTACCGATATGGCGTTTGATCGAGCTGATCGTACGATCAGGGTTTGTGATCGCTTGACGTTTAGCCGTTTCACCAACTACACGCTCTCCATCCTTCTTGAAGCCGACAACGGATGGCGTTGTGCGGTTACCCTCGGGGTTAGGAATTACGACGGCCTCGCCGCCCTCCATTACTGCAACGCAAGAGTTTGTTGTACCAAGGTCAATACCTATTACTTTACTCATCGCTTAGTTCCTCCTGGAAAATTTTATTTAATAGCTTCGTCGATTCATGTAAGTATAAGGAAGTGTCGGACTTAGCCGCTTACTTTTACCATCGCTGGACGCAATACCTTTTCCTTCAAAATGTAACCCTTCTGTACTTCCTCAACGACAATGCCTTCCTCGTGCTCATCGGATTCAACGGTCATAATCGCTTGATGGAATTCAGGGTTAAACGGCTCTCCAACGACATTCATCGCTTTAAGCCCTTCCTGCTCCAACGTTTGCTCCAGCTGACGGAAAATCATATCCACGCCCTTCGCAAGCGATTCAAAGTCTCCATTAGCCGATGCTGCAGCAACTGCACGCTCGAAGTTGTCGACAACCGGCAATAGCTGTCCTATCAGCTTCATTGAAGCATATTGTCCAAGCTCTTCTTTTTCCTTTATCGTACGACGACGGAAATTATCAAAATCCGCTTGCGCACGTAGATATCTTTGCTGATGCTCTTCGACCTGCTTCATAAGCTCCTCGTAACGAGCATCCTCACCGAGCACCTCTACAGCGTCATCCTCTGTGACTTGCTCTGCCTGCTCTTCAGCAACAGTCTCTTCCACGATTTCAGCTGCCTCATTATGCTGCTCTTTTGTACTCACGCAATCACCTCCTTAAATACTCATTTATACCAGCGGCCCAGCAGGACCGACATATCCTTGGAAATAAGATCCAAGAGACTGATGACTTTACCGTACTCCATTCGTGTAGGTCCTAAAATACCGATCGTACCAACAGATTGACCTTCAATCGCATAGGTGGCCGTTACAAGGGTGCAATCACTAATTGCTTTATGGTCATTTTCTGTTCCGATTCGCACTTGTATACCTGAAGGAAGTCCGGAAATCATTTTCATAATTGTAGGTGTCTCATCAAGCAAATCCAAGATCGTTTTCACCTTGTCAACGTCCTTGAACTCTGGCTGCGTAAGCATCTTAGTCGTCCCGCTCAGGAACACGCGGTGCTCATCATCATTCGAAAGCGCGTGATCAAGCACATGCAGAAGCTGTTCGTAATGGTCAACATGCCGCTCCAGCTCTTGCCCGATCTCCGAATAAAGCTTCGACCTTAAACGGACTAACGGAACGCCAACAAGCTTCGCATTCAAAATGTTAACGACTTTTTCCATGTCCTCCATTTTGACGCCAGCCGGGATGGTAATCGTTCTGTTCTCTACATGGCCGGTATTGGTTACAATGATCGCAACCGCTGAAGATTGATCGAGCGGCACAATACCGAAATGCTTAAGTGACGTACTGAACATTTCCGGCCCCAGCAAGATCGACGTGTAATTTGTTAAATTAGACAAAATTGTCGCCGTATGCTGAATAACCTGCTCCATTTGGTTCATCTGGTCCGTGACAAACGAGCGAACCGCAGTAATATCCTGCTCATCCACTTCGCTTAGTTTCACTAAATGATCAACGTAATAACGATATCCTTTGGTAGATGGGATACGTCCTGCTGACGTATGCGGCTGCTCCAGAAAACCAAGCTCCTCCAGGTCCGCCATTTCATTGCGGATTGTAGCAGGGCTAAAGCCTACATTGCCGCGCTTCGAAATACTGCGTGAACCGACTGGTTCAGCAGAGCGAATATAATCATCTACTATTGCATGCAAAATCATCCGTTGTCGTTCCGTCAGCATTCGAATAACCCCCTACAAAATGGTGTTGACCATCCTTTTGGATGACTGTCGTTAGCACTCAATACAATCGAGTGCTAATCATTAATACAAAAATACCAAACCAGCTTGACGATTGTCAAGTCAGTTCATATAAAAAAACCCTCTACTCATCAAAGAGTAAAGAGCGTTTTGTTTACGGGGTAGTTGTTCTTCCTTCGCTATCGGTAAACTTGCTAATAATGATAATTTTAATACAGCATTTTAAGTACAGCGATCTCATCGCAAGCAAGCTGCTTCGGACAGTTGACACAGTCCTTCCACACCTTCTCGGGAAAGATATCTTTATCGACGACCTTAAAGCCATTTTTCTCGAAAAAGGAAACCGCGTACGTAAGTGCCATTACTTTCGGAATTTGCTGTTCTTTTGCTTGCTCAATTAAAGCATCAACAAGCTTACTCCCGATGCCCATGCCTTTATAGCCCTCCGACATACCGAGCGATCGGATTTCAACAAGCTCCTTGCCTAATCTCGTAAGCGAGCCGCAGCCGACAACCTCGTCTCCGATCTCCGCTACAACGAAGGAATCGATCATAAATTCCAACGCTTCCCGAGTGCGAGGCAGCATAATGCCTTTTTCGGCATAGCCTTTAATTAAATGAAACAATGTCTCAACATCATCCGATGTCGCTTTTCTGCATACGACCTGTAATGCCTGCATTTATGCCTTCGCCCCCACCCGGTGTTCGTACAAAATCAATATGAATAAATATACAACAGAACGAATTTTTTCTCAAGCGTATTTTATTCGGTATGACCGATGAAGGCTCCAAACACTTCGTTGCCAAAAAGCACCCCTTTATCGGTAAGCCGATAAATGATGTCATTGTCCTTTTTCTCCGACTCCAGCAGTCCGTCAGCCATTAGCTTATTGATGACATCTCCAAATTTGTTCTCCAGCAATTGACCATTAAACTGATCGGAGAATCGTGACGCCGGCACACCCTCAAGCAGCCTCAGTCCGACCATCATGAGATCCTCCATCGCTTCATCCTCCGGGACCTCGAAGGACTCGAGTCTCGGCAGCTTCTCCGCAGCCGCTTCGATATAAGGCGTAATCCCCTTCAAATTAACATGCCGCATTCGATTTACATAGCCATGGGCTCCTGCCCCAAGGCCATAATAGGGCTCATTCCTCCAATAAGTGGAATTATGGCGGCTCTCGTAGCCCGGCTTGGCAAAGTTGCTAATTTCGTAATGAACAAAGCCATTCGCCTTCAGCAATTCCATGAGGAGAATAAACATTTTGAATTCCTCCTCCTCAGGAGGCAGCGGCAGCTCATTACGCTCGTAAAGCTTGTGGAACAGCGTATTCTCTTCCACCTTCAAGCTATATATGGAGTAGTGCGGCAGGCCAAGCTTTAACGCTTCTTCCACACTATCCGTCAGATGCTGTACCGTTTGGCCTGGCAAACCGAACATCAGATCGATCGATAGATTCTCAAAGCCGACTGAACGGGCATTTTCAAGACTGCGATACACGTCATCAACACTGTGAATGCGTCCAATTCGCTCCAGCAAGCCATTATCGAACGACTGCACACCGAAGCTGATCCGATTTACGCCGCCTGTCTTCATCGCAGTGAGCTTGTCAATATCAGTCGTGCCCGGATTCGCCTCCATCGTAAATTCAACATCAGGCGCGAGTGGAAAATAAGTACGCACCGCCTTTAGAAACCTCTCCATTTGCGGAGGCGTAAGCACGGTAGGCGTACCTCCCCCAACGAATACGGTGTCAATCCGCTCCGGCGGAAGCTCCGCGACCGTCTGCTTCATTTCTTGCTCCAGCGCATCCAAATACTCATCGACCGGCTGTCCTTTGAGTACATAGGATGTGAAGTCGCAATAATGGCATTTGTTCGTGCAAAATGGGATGTGTATATATAAAGCTCGTGGTGATTGCAGCACACTCATTGCATGTTCCTCCTTAGACGTTACTACTCTTCATTATAATAGAAAAGAGGAAGAGCTGCGCCCTCCCTCATCCTCGTACGTCTTAATCCTCGCCGATTTTGAGCACCGCCATGAACGCTTCCTGCGGCACCTCTACACTTCCTACTTGCTTCATCCGCTTCTTGCCTTCCTTCTGCTTCTCGAGCAGCTTCCGCTTCCGGCTGATGTCACCGCCGTAGCATTTGGCAAGAACGTTTTTACGCATGGCTTTGACCGTCTCGCGAGCGATTACTTTGTTACCGATAGATGCCTGAATCGGCACCTCGAACATTTGTCGCGGGATCAGCTCTTTCAGCTTCTCACAAATGACCTTGCCTCGTTGGTATGCACGATCGCGGTGAACGATAACGGACAATGCATCGACCTGTTCATTATTAAGCATGATGTCCATTTTGACCAGGTTGGATCTGCGGTAACCCGTCACCTCATAATCGAACGAAGCATAGCCTTTCGTGCTAGATTTCAACTGATCGAAGAAATCATAAACGATTTCCGATAGCGGCACTTGATACGTAATCGTCACGCGATTCGTGTCCAAATATTCCATATTAACGAATTCGCCGCGTTTGTTCTGACAAAGCTCCATTATCGTGCCGACGTAATCATTCGGTACAATAATCGCCGCCTTCACAAAAGGCTCTTCGACAAAGTCCAGCTTCCCTGCTTCCGGATAGTTCGATGGATTATCGATCTCCAGCGTATCGCCATTCGTTAGCGTTACTCTGTAGATTACGCTTGGTGCGGTTGTAATAAGCGGAATGTTGAACTCCCGTTCAATTCGCTCTTGAATAATCTCCATGTGCAGCAGGCCAAGAAAGCCGCATCGGAAGCCAAAGCCCAAGGCAGTTGACGATTCCGGCTCATACCTAAGCGATGCATCGTTAAGCTCCAGCTTCTCGAGCGCTTCACGCAAATCGTTATAGTCCTGAGTTTCGATCGGATAAAGACCGCAAAATACCATCGGGTTAATCTGACGATATCCAGGCAGACGTTCCGGTGCTGGTCTTTTCGCTTCGGTAACCGTATCTCCGACACGCGTATCCTTCACGTTTTTGATGCCCGCTACGATAAAGCCAACGTCACCAACCGCGAGCTCCTTCACGATCGACATGCGCGGCATGAATGCCCCGACCTCGATAACCTCGAATTCCGCTCCCGTTGCCATAAAGCGAATTTTTTTGCCGGCTTTGATGCTGCCATCCATAACCCGAACATAGACGATAACGCCTTTGTAAGGATCGTAATGGGAGTCGAAAATAAGCGCTTTAAGCGGCTCGTCAGGATCACCAGTCGGTGACGGCATCTTCGAAACAACCTGCTCCAGTATTTCTTTAATGCCGATACCGGCTTTTGCCGAAGCAAGAACCGCATCGCTCGCATCAAGACCGATGACATCTTCGATTTCCTGCTTCACCCGTTCAGGCTCAGCGCTAGGCAAATCGATTTTGTTGATGACCGGTACGATTTCCAAATTGTTATCCAGTGCCAAATATACATTGGCAAGCGTTTGCGCTTCAATGCCTTGCGCTGCGTCGACTACGAGCAAAGCGCCTTCACAAGCAGCTAGACTGCGTGAAACCTCGTATGTAAAATCGACGTGTCCAGGCGTATCGATCAAATTCAGTATATACTCCACGCCATCATCTGCCGTATAAGCTAAACGAACCGCTTGCAGCTTAATGGTAATTCCGCGTTCCCGCTCCAAATCCATTTGATCAAGAACCTGCTCCTGCATCTCGCGGGATGACAAGGCGCCTGTAAACTCTAAGATCCGGTCAGCAAGCGTAGACTTTCCGTGGTCTATATGCGCGATAATGGAAAAATTTCTAATTCTCTTTTGTCGGTCACGTACGTCAGTCATGCCTAACCCCCACAATTTCCAATAATGCTAATCATTCCTCCTATTATATCAGTTAAGGGGAAGACCAGCAATGTTCATTATCACTTGGTCAATCCATCGAAGATCGATACGACTAAACGAATGCCCTCGCTTGACATGCTTTGGAGCAGTCCAGAGGCGGAATCAGCAATCCTGTTCACAGCTGGCTGCTCAACCTCATAAGGAATGCCAGGCAACCGCTCATTTTGAACGGGCAGTGATTCAATAGGCAGGACTGGCTCGAAGGAATCGGGGTTGCTGCTGCGTGAAGCCATTAGCTTCAGCTCCTCCAGCTCCTGCTCAAGCTGCGCAATTTTACGTTGCTGTTCCAGAGCCAGGTCAGTCGCCTTGTCCTCAGCCGGAGCAGGTTGCTCCTGCTCCGCGTATGTATATTCATGATCTAGAGGGCCGTATATTCGCTCAATCCCCGAGGAGGACATCTCGATTCCATACATTATAATAATTACTAAAGCTCCGCCCAGTACCATCCATTTCAACGCTCTTCGTTTCATCCGATCCTTGCTCCCTTCCTGCTCCATATTTACAACCGTTAGCTTGCGCTGCCTTTTGGGGCTGTTACCTTCTCATCCGCCCAATAAATTTCAGCAATCGCCTTGGCCAGCGCATCCACAGTCCGATAAGATTCCTCCAGCGTATTGTCTACGCCCCCGACTTCAATCAGCACGCTGTCCGATGCCAACGATTGGTTATACTCCGCATTGCCGGTAGCCGCTGTTTTCCCCCATATTCCGCGTGATATGCCAGGATATTTTTTTTCTAAAGCTTTATGGATTTCAGTCGCGAACGCTTCGTTCTCCCTCCAGTTAGGATTCCGATGACCGATTACAAAATAAACTTGCGCATAGCTTTGACCATCGATATCGACCGTCGTATATTTACGCGTCTGCGAATCGCGGTGTAGATCAAAGAAAAACTTCAAGTCCTTGCTGCTGGCCATCGCTTCCTTGACGGTTTTCATCGAATATTTATAGGAGAGCTCCCATCTGTAATCCGGTATGGCGGTCGGATAGTCCGTATTCGAATGCTGAGCGCCAACACCAGCCTCCTCCAGCTTTTGTGCAAGACGTTTGCCGATTAACGTAATATTTTTCGTGGTGGAATTTGGATCCTTGCTCTTATCGTCGAGCTCTGGATACCATGATTCGCGGTTATGAGAATGATAGATAAAAGCAACCTTCCGCTCTCCTGTTGTAGGCTTACCGGCGGCATCTTTATCGGTTCCCGGCTGGACAGTCGGCTTATCCACCACTTCGGGCTGAGGCTGTCCACCCGCGGCCTGGTCGTCTGATCCGGTGCCGCCACCCTCTGCATGATCAGCCAGCGGATCATAAGGAATTGGAGCATTATCCTCAGGTCCTACAGCCGTATCCGTGCCAATACCCTTTCGAATCAAAAAGGCGTCGTTAACGCTCATCCCTGGAAGCTCTCCGGCAAGCAGGCTTTTGGGGTCATTCGGATTAATATCCGTTAATGCCCGTATGAGTATCGCGCTAATTTGCTTCGAATTCAAAGACTCTGTGTCAGCGCTGCTTTGAAAGGCAGGCATCTCCATCTCCAGCATATCCCCAAAAAAACCGCTTGATACTGCAGCAGCAAAGCCTTTCATCGAGTTGACTGGTGCTGCGGCGGATTGCTGATGCGCTATACCCGCAATTCCAAGCATGACAAAAAAGAGCATAGAGCTAAAGGAAAGCAGAGCAAATGTCCGCCCCGTAACTAACAGCTCTCTAACACGCTTGCTGCCTCTTCCAACATCGAGCAGCATCAAGTTTCGTTTCATCGGATAAATACCTCCCGCTTCTCAATTGCCAGTGGCATAAGTTACTATTAATTTATGAGAATGAGAGAGTTCATAGAACCAGGGAAAATGAAAGAATCGATTTATAATAATTGGGTTATATACAAGTATAGAAATATGCCGCCTCTGGCGAGAGAGACGGCTTTATCGGTTTTGATCATTGAATAGGCTTTTTAATGGGTATACGCTGCGACATTATTTGTATCTACTGCTTCGTGAAGAGAGGCGTTCAGCCCGCTCGCTATAATATTTGCGATATCCTCAATAAATTCATCGATTTCCTTCGGGGTAACAAGCAGATCGTGGCCAAGGGGGCTAAGAACCTCCCTTACAAGCTGAAGCCGCTCATTCTCCTCCATTTGATTCATTAAGCCCAAAATCTGATCGGTATTTCCGCTTTGCTTATTAAAGTGGCTGCGCATCATCTCCAACGTGTTATTGACGATAGTGGACGCATAGACCACGGTTGGAACACCTATGGCAATGACCGGAACGCCCAAAATTTCCTTCGTCAGTCCTTTACGCTTATTGCCGATGCCTGAGCCAGGGTGAATACCTGTATCGGCAATCTGAATCGTCGTGTTTACCCGCTCCACTGCCTTAGAAGCAAGCGCATCTACCGCAATAATGACGTCTGGCTTCGTTTTCTCGACGATCCCCTGGACGATTTCGCTTGATTCAATACCCGTAATCCCGAGCACACCCGGCGCCACTGCGCTTACTTCCCGATAGCCCGGCGCTACCTGATCCGGCATCAGCTCAAAATAATGACGTGTCACCATTACATTCTCCACCACGATAGGTCCGAGCGCATCAGGTGTTACATTCCAATTGCCAAGACCAACGATCAACACACGTGCGGTCTTGCTAATAGTGAGCCGTTCTAGAAACGCTTCAAATTGCTTCGCAAATAGCGTTGCTACACGATCCTGGAGGCCGGTGTCGCCACCACGCAGCCCCGGAACCTCTATTGTCACATAGTGCCCCTGCATTTTGCCGATAGCCTGCGAGCCTTGCTCATTCTGGACATGAAGCTTGGTAATGGTAATCCCCTCATCCTCAGTCGTTTCCGAATGAACACCCGGAATCGGTCCTCCACTAGGCGCCTCGGCCATTTCCTTTGCTTCAAGCGCCAAATCGGTCCGGACATTGAACAGCTGCAAATCAAGCTCTTTTTCCACTGCTTGTTCTCCCTTCGCGCACATATATTTTCATTATTGTTTGCAGTCCTGTTCTTTTCATACACCGCACACTGAAAGGAGTAGAGCACTATTGCTTTTTGGGAAATGGCATGATAATATATTTTAAGTTGTGTTGTCTAGGTAAATATTGAATATGTACCTTTGTGAACAGTTTAGGAGGTGAATTCCATGCCAAATATTAAATCCGCGATTAAACGCGTTAAAACAAGTGAAAAGCGTCGTGCTTTGAATGCTTCCCAGAAATCCGCACTTCGTTCGGCCGTTAAATCTGCTGACCAAGCTATCGCTGGCACTGATGTAGATGCTGCTAAAGCAGCTCTGATCGCTGCAACGAAAAAATTGGACAAAGCAGCAACGAAAGGCCTGATTCATAAAAATGCGGCTTCCCGCAAAAAATCACGTCTTGCTAAAAAGCTAAACGCCCTTTCGGCTCAAGCATAAGTAAGATACAAAAGAAGGCTTCACCGCTCTTTACCGAGCAGTGAAGCCTTTTTTGTATGGCTGAGGAAGAGCTTAAGCGCCCTTCTCCATGCCAAGCGATAATAAATAAAGCTCTAAGCCAAGCGTCTTATCGATTGCACCTGTCTTCATTTGGTAATCAAGCTCAGCGATCGCTGCCAATAATTTCCCAAGCCTTGCGGCTTGAAACTTCCGGCTTTTTTCAGCAGCCAGCTTGACCGCATAAGGATGCAGCCCAAGCTGTCCCGCCATTTGCTGCGGGGAATAATGGTGTTGCTCCAGTTCCTTGATCTGAAGCATAATGCGAAGCTGTCTTGCGATTAACGCGGCAATCTTAATCGGCTCCTCTCGTCTGACAAGAAGCTCTCTATACAATCGAATCGCACGATCTATCCGCAGCTCTGCAATAGCATCAACAAGCGCGAATACATCCTCTTCCACTGTCGCTGCCGTAAGAAGCGCGGTCTGCTCCGCATCGATTGAACCGCCTGCTCCCGCATGAAGGCACAGCTTGTCCACCTCTTGCGCTAGCTGCTGCATATTGGCGCCCGCACGCACAAGAAGCAGATCCGCCGCCTCCGCCGTCATGGAACGGTTCTGCTCCGCCGCTCGCTTGATCATCCACTGCTTTAGCTGAGCCGCGTCCAGTTCCGGGAAGGAAACAAGGGAATTACGCTCTTTCAGCGTCTTTACCAGCTTCCGTCTTTCGTCCAGCTTCTCGGCGTGAACCGCAAATACGATTACCGACGTTTCCGAAGGATTTTCCATATATTGCAGCAGACGCTCCGGCTTATGCTCAATTTTTCCGCCTTCCTTGCCGCCGGCAGCAAATACTGTCGTATCTCTTACGATGATAAGCTTTCGCTGCACGAAAAAAGGCAGCGTTTCCGCTTCAAGCACCGCTTCATCGATCGATGTCTCGGCGGTATCAAATTTTACAATGCCGAGCTCACGCTCTTCATTCGGAAACATGGCATCCGCTACGAGCTCCATAAATTGCTGCAGACGAAAACGATCCTTGCCATATAGCACATAGATGGGACGAAACCTCCCACCCTTTATTTCCTTAACTGCTTCCTTCGCATCCATAAATCCACCTCGTGACGTTTAAGTACGATTATACGGCAACAAAGGGATGAGCCGCTTTATGGCCTCATCCCTTTGCCGAACATCTATATAAACATTCGCAAGCAGGTCCATGGTACCGCCTTGCGGATGGTCATACGACGCTTAAGCCTCGTCGCAGACACTCTCGTTACTTACACTATACGCAATAGCAGACGAAAGTGTGTGCGAATACCATTTTAATATTTTATTGCGCAGCTTTCCTATCCTCGCCCGATGCAAGATCGATGACGTATTTCTCGATTGAGCCTTGTTCCATATGAACCTCATAGGTTAGCTGCGCGCTGTCTTCCGTCCATGACAAATTAGCAATACTGCCATTCTTGCGCTTCGTCTCTAGCACTGTCGATTGATCGGATGATGCGTAGACCTTAATCGCAAAGTCTTCAGCCTGCGCGTAATATTTACCGTCCGGAGAAGCGGCGCCTGCCTCGGCTGCAGTCAATCCTCTCTCTTCTGTAACATGATGCGTATTTCCATTGGACTGAACGCCTAAGGCTCCTGCGGAGCCGTCTGACGAATCAGACTCTCCGACGGCCAGCCCATTGACATCGCCCTCTGCGACAGACTCTGGAGCCGGCTCTTCACTGCTTGCATCCGCACCAGCGTTTGCGTCACTCTTGCCCATCCTGCTTTCGCTGCCGTCCGTTTTTTCTGTGGGGCTGACTGGAGCTGGAGTGTCATGAGTGGAGATACCATCATAGGCTTGTTCGTCCTGCTTCTCCTGCGTCGTATTCATCGTTTCCGTTTCGACTTCTGGCGCAAATGACATTTCATCAGATTGCTTTGCTTTAAATGAAAATTCCTGCGGCTCGACGCTCGATGCAGTATCCGCTGCGCTGCTTGAATCATTCGCCGAGAAGAGGCCTGCGCCAGTAAGGTCTGGCGCAATTTCTGGCTTATAAGTAACCAAGAACAGTCCAGCTACAATTCCAGCCGCGATAACACCGCTCAGCACGCGCATGGATGGCCAGCGCTTCCTCTTCACGCGGCGGGCTGTCTCTTGTGGAGTGCGGGCTGCCGTTGTCGGCAGCGCTGCTGCTTCCTGATCCCCGAACAGCTCAATTCGCTCCAGCTTCGGCATAATTGCGTCAACAAGGCTATAACTTGGCGTTACCTTAGGCAAAGCTGTAAGCTCGGCGGATAACAGCTTCAACCGCTCGAACATCGATGCGCAGTCCGGACAATGTCTAGTATGATTCATCAAGACTTCCATCTCGCTCGGGTCGAGATCGTCGTCAAGCTGTCTTTGCATCAGTTCTATCACCTCTTGACAATTCATCCCCGGACACCACCTTTCTGATAATCTTGGAGTAATGTTTGCAGCTGCTGCCTAGCTCTGAACAAATAGGATTTCACCGTGTTGAGCGGCAAATCAAGTGAATCGGCAATTTCGTTGTACGAGAAATCCTGTAAATACCGAAGGACGACTACTGCGCGATGATGCTCAGGCAGCTTATCGATAGCGGTTCGAATGTCTTGAACAGCATAAGCGGTCATCACCTCGTCCTCCACATTCTGCTTCTCATGGAAAACCATATCGTGCTCATCTATCGAGACGGTCGGCTTGTTTCTCCGAAATTTGTCAATGCAAATGTTTGTAACAATACGCTGGATCCATGTTTTAAACTGTGCCTTCTCCTCGTACGAGCCTATCTTGGTATAGATGCGAATGAGCGCTTCTTGGGCAGCATCGAGCGCATCTTGTTCGTTATTTAATATATAATAGGCTGTCCGATATACATGAGTTTCAATCTCTCGCAATAGAGTAATTAAAGCATCGCGATCTCCTGACTGAGCGGCTCTAATAACGTCCGGCTCCACCACGAAGGATCCCCCTCTCTTGCAACCATTCTGACGAACTGGTTACGTTAAAAGTTGCAGTTAATAAGAAAATTCCACTTTATTTTTTTTATATACTTTTTTTATTAATATGCTGTACAATTCGTATAAACTCCACATTCTAGGATACCAAATTTCCAGAACCTCGTATATAGATAACTCTTATTGCCCGGCATCAATGTAAACGTCCTGTTCTGAAATAACAAACCTTACCTCTCCGTGCTGATCTGTCCGCCAAACTCCCGCACCAAAAGCAGCAAGTCTGGATAACACATCCGGATGAGGATGACCATAGCTGTTTGTCGCTCCTACCGAGGCCACTGCGCTCCTGGGCCTCCAGAAGCCAAGCCACTCGTCACTCGTTGAAAATCTGCTGCCATGATGCGCGACCTTCATCACGTCTATTTTTGTTTCAGATTTACGAGTTTCCTCCTTGCGCAGTTGCTCTTGTCGAATAATTGACCGTTCTGTGGTCGAATCGATGTCGCCGGAAAAAAGAAAGGTGGATTGATAAAGCTTTACATTCATGACCACACTGCTTTCGTTCTGATCTGCGAGGATATCTGTCCCTTTCCGTGAAGGCCGGGGCGGCCACAGCACGTCAAGGCGCGTATGCTCATCCATTTGATAAGACATGCCGGCATAAGCTGCGTATAGAGGAATCTTCCATTCCAACGCCTTCTTCAAAATCTGTTTTGCATCCTCCGCATCTTTGATGGTGCCGTTCCACCATATGCGGCGGATCGGAATCGTCTCCAGCACGGCCTGCAGCCCGCGAATATGATCGCTGTCCAAATGCGTAATGACCAGCAGGTCAATCCCGCGAACTCCGCGCTTCATTAAAAGAGGAACAAGCAGCTTGCTTCCGATCTCGAATGGATCGCTTCGCTCCCTCCATTCCTCCCCCGGCTTGCGGAATGAAAGCGTCCCTCCTCCGTCAATAAGTATGTTTTTGCCGCTTGCCGTTCGAATATGGATGGCGTCTCCTTGACCTACATCGATGAAGCTAACCGACGAATTTTTATTAAATAAATCAGGTTTATATGCATAGAAGACCATTAAAGCTAATGCGGCGCTTATTATGAACAAGCCTAGTCCCGGCTTCGCCCTGTCGGAGGAAGTGTCATACAGCTCAGTGCCTCCGAGCGGAACAGTCACATCTGCAGCGATGGCAGCTGCTATGTGACTTGCTGAGTTGTCACCCGCATATTTGCCTATTAATTTGAAGAATATCCCTAGTAATGCAAGAAAGGCCGCTACCCACCATAATGACGGAGACGCCCAAATCGTTCGAAGCCCATCCACCTGGGCCAGCTTCTCGACAAGCGCGAACGTCCAGTCATTCGCATAGTAGGAAACATGAGCGAGCAGCTTGCCTCCCGGCTCCCATGGAATGGCGATAACTAACGCTGCCGCGCCCAGCGGCATAACGATAAAGCTGATAAATGGAACGAGCACGAAATTAGCGAGCAGCGACAGCGCATGAAATTGATTAAAATAAAAGATCGTCACCGGAAAGGAAACGATCTGGGCGACGACCGTTACCGCTGCCAAGTCAAGCAGCGCCTTCCCCCGCTTCCACTGCGGCATCGCTTTGCGTACGGGAGGAACGCCGATGATCAGGCCGATTGTGACGATAAAGGAGAGCTGAAAGCTTACATTCTCGAGGAAATAAGGATCGGCTGCGAGCATCAGCACGGCAGCGGCAGCAAGCAGGTGCAGACCATCCTTGAGCTTCCCCATACGTGCAGCAAGAAGCCCCAACACAGCCATGAGACCCGCGCGGATAACCGATGGCGAAGCGCCGGAGAGCAGGACGTACATCGGTACGGACAGGAGGAGAATCAGCAGTATTCGCTCGCGGGTCAGCCGCGCAAATCGAAGCAGGCCGCCCAGCGCGTATAGGAATACCGCGACGTGCAAGCCCGAAATGGCCAATATATGCGTTAAGCCAAGCCGCGAGAATTGCTGGAACTGCACGGGGTCGAGGTCTTCGCGTATGCCGAGGACGAGACCCTTCATGTACCCGGACTGATCAGATGGGTACAGCTTATCCATGTGCGCGCCAAGCCAGTCGCGCGCATGATCCACGCGGCCGAGCAGAGCGGCCGCTGTCCACCGGGGGCCCGCCGCCGCATCGATGGCGGCGGTGCCCTGGGCCTTCAGCAGCCAGTGGATTCTCTGGCTGCTGAGATAGCGGCGGTAGTCGAAGCCGCCGCTATTGCTGGCTGTGGCCGGCAGCGATAGCTCGCCGGCCACGCGTATGCTATCGCCGCGCTTCCACCCCGCAGCGACAGCCTGCTCCGGCTGCTCAGCCAGCCGGACATGCACCATGAAGCGCTCGCGCACCTCTTGCGGCGCAGCCTTCCCCGCCACGTGAACGTGTTCCGCCGCCACGCGCAAAATAACAAGGTCCCCGTCGACCTCGACCGCGGACACAATCGTGCCCTCCGCTTCCGCCGCATACGCGGCTCGCGGGCCATCCGCCTCGGCGGCTGCGAGCAGGTCCGGCAGCGCCGTCACGTTGCGGGCATCTGCCCACATCCGCTCTCCGGCGGCAGCAACAACTGCCAACAAACAGGCCGCCGCGAGCTGCCACGACACCTGCCTGCACAGTACGGCGGCCAGCGCCAGCAGCGCAGCGGCGCCCGCCGCAAGCATAACGCCGCGGCTGCTAAGGCCTGCAGCCGCGGCGCTTCCGCCAACCCAGCAAATAGCAAACCATATCAAAGGTCGACGGTTCATCAGCATCCCAATCTCCTCCATATATTACATTACAAAAAAAAAGAACCTCCGATCCGCATCTCGCGATGTGATCGGAGGTTCTTCCTCCATCATGCAACCTATTCAAGTTCAAAATCACCGGTTAGTAATTGAAGCTACGAGGTGACATCCATATGTGCGCCCGCTGGAGGCTCGAAGTGATCCAAACAACGGAAAATAATGCCCTTCTGCTCCATAAGGATAGCGACCTTATCGCTGTCCTTCGGATAGCTGCGGTGGTACACAACTTCGATAATACCGCTATTGGCCAGCATGTTCGCGCACGTCCAGCAAGGCTGATCCGTTACATAAACCGTTGACCCCTCACGATCCGCCCGGTCAGTAAACAGCAGCAAATTTTGCTCCGCATGAATAGTACGTATGCAGCGCTGCTTCTTGAGCAGCTGCTCCTTGCCGTCCACCAGCTGCATCTCAATTTCCTCCGAGATCATGCATCCAGCCTCCAAACAATCGTGCACGCCCATCGGTGCACCGTTATAGGCTGTACCAAGCAGCTTCTTGCCTTGCACGAGTACAACGCCGACATGTCTGCGCGGGCAGCGCGAGCGCGTAGAGACCATATAAGCAATATCCATGAAATAAGTGTCCCAATCCTTGCGGACGGCATCCTGCGTATGGGTGTTCATCAAACCAACTTCCTCTCTCCTGCTGCATCTGCTTGTCTAGTTAGTTAGGTTAAAATCAGCTATTCCATTGTTTGCTTACTACTGCTGGCTGGCAGCCAACGCTTGCTCCAAATCGGCCAAAATATCGTCGATTCCTTCCGTTCCAATCGAGAGCCGTATCATACCCGGAGACACGCCGGCTGCGGTTTGTTGTTCGGCCGTTAGCTGCAAATGCGTCGTGCTTGCAGGATGAATAATAAGCGACTTTGAATCGCCGACATTGGCAAGATGCGAGAACAGCTGCACGGCGTTAATCACCCTCTTGCCTGCTTCCACTCCGCCTTTGATGCCGAAGGTCAGAATCGCTCCCTTGCCCTTAGGCAAATATTTCTGAGCAAGCTCATAGGATGGATGACTCGGCAAGCCGGCATAGCTCACCCATTCTACCGCCTTATGCTCTTGCAAGTATTCAGCAACCTTTTGCGCATTCGAGCTGTGCCGCTCCATGCGCAAATGAAGCGTTTCAAGCCCCTGCAGCAATAAGAAGGAGTTGAATGGCGACAAGGCTGCTCCCATATCACGAAGCAGCTGTACTCTAGCTTTAATAATATAGGCAATCGGCCCTACTGCATCTGTATACACAACGCCGTTATAGCTCGGATCCGGCTCCGTCAGACCCGGGAATTTGCCGCTTGCCTTCCAATCGAACTTGCCTCCGTCTACGATAATGCCGCCGATCGATGTACCATGTCCGCCAATAAACTTCGTTGCGGAATGGACCACGATATCTGCGCCATGCTCGATAGGACGGCATAAGTACGGACTTGGGAACGTATTATCTACAATTAACGGAACGCCATTCTCATGTGCGATTGCCGCAACGGCCTCCAAATCGATGACGTCTCCCTTCGGGTTGCCAATCGTTTCAGCGTATACCGCTTTGGTCCGGTCTGTCATTGCAGCACGGAAGTTTTCCGGATTAGACGGATCCACGAATTTTACCGTTATGCCGAGCTTCGGCAGTGTAATAGCGAATAAGTTATAAGTGCCTCCATAAAGACTGGCAGCAGATACGATTTCATCGCCAGCGCCTGCAATATTAAGGATCGAGTATGTAATCGCGGACTGGCCGGAAGCAACGGCTAAGGCCGCAGGCGCACCCTCAAGCTCTGCAACGCGCTTCTCGAATACGTCCGATGTCGGGTTCATAATTCGCGAATAAATGTTTCCGAACTCCTGCAGCGAAAATAAATTAGCAGCATGCTCCGTGTCTTTAAAGCCATACGAGGTCGTCTGGTAAATAGGCACCGCGCGCGCCATCGTAGTCGGATCGATTTGTTGACCTCCGTGGACAGATAGTGTTTCTAGAGAGAGCTTGCGTTGTTCTGACATGTTCTCGACTCCTTCTCACTAAATGGTGTAAGCGTATTCTATCGTGAAAATCCGCTTCCTTCCATTCTCTCACAATTACGGATGAGCGACAATGCTCTCTTCTATGCCTGCTAGTAATTTTTCGCCTATTCCCTTGACACGCAGCAGATCGCGGGCAGATGTAAACATGCCGTTCCGTTCGCGATCCGCAACGATCGCCTGCGCCTTGGCTGGCCCGATACCCTTCAGAGCATCGAGCTCGACAACTGTTGCCCGGTTAATATCGAGCCTGCCGTCAGAGGGAATGTTATCGGCCATATCAGGCTTTCCGTTCGCCTCTGTGTTCTTGCTGCCAGTCGTCCTGTCTCCTGCTGCGGCTTCCATGGTCGATGCCGTCTCCAAGGCAGCTGTCCCCTCATCCGCAGCAGCCGTCATATCCCTCACATCTTCACCGGCTTTGTCCTCTGCAGCCGCAATACCCCTTCCTGCAGCACCAGCCGTTTCGTGCTCCGTCGACGCAGTTTCCACAGGCTGCTTCAGCTCAGCAAGAGCCGTCTCCACCGCAGCGTTCAGCGGCACCCATCCCTCTGAAGCCGGTTTCTTCGGCTCCCAGAACGCAGCGGCAAGCAGTGCAATAGCAAGCATAAAACATACAGCGATGATCCAAAATTGCATTTTTGATAATCCGTAGGACGAATGTCTCATCGATGGCTCGTCTCCTTTCCTCGCGACATTTTTTTAGGCAATAATTGACATAGGATACAAGTCATGCAGAATACAGTAATAGAGCAGTCGAACGGTATACACCACTTGCAAGATTGGTCATGGGAGGGTTCAGCATGAATGTCGGATTTATCGGAACGGGCACGATGGGAAGCCTGCTCATTGAAGCTTTTATTGCATCGGGCGCTTTGTCGCCACCACAAATCGCAGTCAGCAACCGTACCTTTGCAAAAGCGCAGGCTCTAGCCGACCGTTATTCCGGCATGAGAGCCGAATGCACGAACGCTGGCGCCGCTCTTGGCAACGACATCATATTTTTGTGCGTCAAGCCTTTGGAATTTAAGAAAGCCGTTGATGATATTAAGCTCGTCATTAAGCCGGATCAGATTGTCGTATCGATAACGAGTCCCGTTCTTCTCTCACATCTAGAGAGTGAATTGGACTGCAAAATAGCAAAAATAATTCCGAGTATCACGAACCATGTATGGAGCGGCGCGGCGCTTTGCATCTATGGGCAGTCCATTAAAGAAGAGGACAAATCGCGACTGGAACAATTGCTGTCCCATATTAGCGAGCCGCTTCGCATAGATGAGAGCTACACTCGTATCGTATCCGACCTTTCGAGCTGCGGACCAGCCTTCATCGCTTTCCTGCTGGAGCAATTTGTAAATGCAGCTGTTGACGAGACCGGAATCGGACGCGAGGACGCATTGCGTGTAGCAAGCGCCATGCTGCTTGGTACAGGTCTTCTACTCACGGAAGGCGGACTCACTCCTGCGCAGGTGCAAGAAAGAGTTGCCGTACCAGGGGGCATTACGGCAAAAGCATTGCATGTGCTGAAGCGGGAAACGGATGGCGTATTCAATCAGCTAATCCGCACGACTCATGAAAAGTACCGCGAGGACCTAGCGAAGGTATCGGCCGCATTTATAGGCGAAGAGGTGAACGGTCAATAGCTGTTCTTCAGCTAAAGCCCGGTCACCTCTTCGATTTGCGTTAATTTGCTACGATATTCACAAGCTTTCCTTTTACAGCGATAACCTTACGAATCGTTTTCCCGGCAGTAAGCTCCTGTACCTTTTCAAGCTCCTTCGCAAGACTCTCCATATCGGTCGTGTCCATGTCCGCCGCGATCGATACGCGATCCACGATTTTCCCGTTCACCTGTACGACGATCTCTACTTCCTGATCAACCGTCCAAGCCTTATCAAAGTCTGGAAAAGCGGCATAGGTCAAGGAATCGTTGCGACCGAGCTTCTCCCAAAGCTCCTCCGCAATATGCGGCGCGATCGGGGACAGCATTTGTACAAATTGCTCCATCGCTTCACTCGGAAGCGTATCGGTTTTATAAGCTTCATTGACGAAAATCATCAGCTGGCTAATGACCGTGTTAAAGCGAAGTCCTTCGTAATCCTCTGAAATTTTCTTGATGGAGCGATGCCACGTCCGCTTGAAAGTGTCGTTTGCTTCGCCTGCTCCGATTTTGGCGTTCAAGCTGCCGTCCTCATTCACGAACAAACGCCATACGCGGCTCAAGAAGCGGTATATCCCTTCAACACCGTTTGTATTCCAAGGCTTGGTCGCCTCAAGCGGGCCCATGAACATTTCGTACATGCGTAGCGTATCCGCTCCGAACTCATTCACAATATCATCAGGATTAATCACGTTGCCGCGAGACTTCGACATTTTCTCGTTATTATTGCCTAGAATCATTCCCTGGTTAACGAGTTTATGGAATGGCTCCTTCGTGTGCACCACACCAATATCATAAAGCACCTTGTGCCAGAAACGGGCATAAAGCAAATGAAGCACCGCATGCTCAGCACCGCCGATATAAAGGTCAACCGGCAGCCATTCCTTTTGCTTCTCCGGCGAACAAATTTCATTCTCGTTCTTCGGATCGATGAAGCGCAGGTAGTACCAGCAGCTGCCTGCCCATTGCGGCATCGTATTGGTCTCGCGACGCGCCTTCATTCCCGTCTCCGGATCGATCGTGTTGACCCAATCCGTTACGTTAGCAAGCGGTGACTCCCCTGTGCCTGAAGGCGTAATCGCATCAACATCCGGCAGCAGCAGCGGCAGCTGATCCTCAGGGACAGTTTTCATCGAGCCATCCTCCAGATGCAGAATCGGAATCGGCTCACCCCAATAACGCTGGCGGCTGAACAGCCAGTCACGCAGACGGTACGTCACCTTTCCTTTCCCTTTGCCGGACGCGTCCAAGTGCTCGATCATCTTCGCAATGGCAGGCTCATTGGTCAATCCATTCAAGAAGTCTGAATTCACATGCGGCCCGTCGCCTGCATAGGCTTCCTTCGTAATATCGCCGCCCTGTACAACCTCAACAATCGGCAGCTCGAATTGCTTCGCGAACTCCCAGTCGCGCGCGTCGTGGCCCGGAACGGCCATTATCGCACCTGTTCCATATCCGGCAAGCACGTAATCGGCAATCCAAATCGGTGTTTTCACGCCGTTAACCGGATTAATCGCATAGGCTCCTGTAAATACACCCGTTTTTTCTTTCGCAAGATCGGTACGCTCAAGATCGCTTTTGCGCGCCGCGGCATCTTGATAAGCCTCAACCGCCGCTTTTTGGTCCGCTGTCGTAATTTTTGCGACAAGCTCATGCTCAGGAGCCAGCACGCAATAGGTGGCACCGAACAAGGTATCCGGGCGAGTCGTGAACACGACTAGCGCCTCATCTTGACCTTCAATATCAAAGGTCACCTCTGCGCCCTTCGACTTTCCGATCCAATTGCGCTGCATGTCCTTGATGCTCTCTGACCAATCAAGCTCCTCCAGATCATCAAGCAGTCGGTCTGCATACTCGGTAATCCTCAGAATCCATTGACGCATTGGCTTACGGACGACCGGATGGCCGCCGCGCTCGCTCTTTCCGTCGATGACCTCTTCATTCGCAAGCACTGTGCCAAGCGCAGGACACCAGTTAACCGGAACCTCCGCTACATAGGCAAGGCCTCTCTTGTAAAGCTGAATAAAGATCCATTGCGTCCATTTATAATAATCCGGATCCGTCGTGCTGAACTCGCGATCCCAGTCGTATGAGAAGCCGAGGGATTTGATTTGTCTGCGGAAATTATCGATGTTTTTGAACGTAATATCGCGCGGGTGCTGTCCCGTATCCAGAGCGTGCTGCTCTGCTGGCAGGCCGAACGCATCCCAGCCCATTGGGTGAAGAACGTTGTAGCCCTGCATTCTTTTGTAGCGGGATACGATATCCGTAGCTGTATAGCCCTCCGGATGCCCAACGTGAAGCCCCGCTCCCGAAGGATAAGGAAACATATCTAACGCGTAAAACTTAGGTTTGCCTGGTTCATCCTTGGTTTGAAATGTTTTGTTCTTATCCCAAAATTGCTGCCACTTCGGCTCGACAACAAGCGGATTATAGCCATGAAATTGCTGTTCTTGACTCATCTGTGCATTTCCTCCTCATTCTTGCTCATGTAGGCCTTGAAATAAATAAAGCCTCTCGTCCCTAGCGATTAACGCTAGGGACGAGAGGCTGTTCTCCCGTGGTACCACCCTAGTTAGCGGAAGGCATGCTTTGCCTGACGCTCACTTGTCGCCTTTAACGCAGGCCAAACGGTACGCTTCATTCCCGACGTCAGACATCGGTAAATTGCTCGTACAGCTCCAAGGCGAGCTTCGTCTCGCAGCAGGTCCGGCTTGCACCATGATTCACACCGGCTCTCTAGGCCTTGCCTGCGAAATTACTGTTCCTCTTCAATGCTACATATGCATAAATTGATTACCTATGATTATAAGGATGACGCCGCTCAGTGTCAAGATCCGGCACATATCGATTTGCCCCCTCTCCCAAGCCCATCAAACCGTAAGCCGGGGCAGCGTCGTAAGAAGCCCGCAGATTTACGGCAATCAGCAACATGCCAAGCGACAATATCCAAGAGCTTGTTACTGCAATCGGAGAGGCAGATGATGATGAAATGAAGTCAGAGCTATTTCTTTTCATCGGATAATCCTTCTGCCCGATACCAATAATCATATTGCGGCAAAAAGCCGATTTTATCGTATACGCGATGGGCCGGCGCATTCTCTTTGACGACCAACAGGTAACCTTCCTTTGCTCCCTGTTGCTTCCCCCAATCCAATAAATGCAAAACAAGCTGCTCGCCGAACCCTCGATTGCGTTTGTCGGGATCGGTTACGATGTCATACAAGCTGATCCAGCTATTTTCGATAGCCGCCAAGCCGCACGCAACCGGTATCCCGTTGTCATGAAGCACGGCAAAGCATTTTTTTAGCGGCGACTGTTCCAGCATGCCGCGGGTAATGGTACGTTGCTCCTCCGTAAGCCGGCTGAACACGGTTGCCGCGTCAAGCCAAGCCTCTGTAGGCTCGCTCTCGAACCAAATATCGGCATGGAAAGGCGTTTTCACATCGTCCAAATGAACCGTTTTGACAAGGGTATGGTCAATAAGCTCGTATCCGCGCGCCGCCAGCTCTTCATCTAGCGATGAGGGCTGGACAAAGGGAGTTATTTTAAAAACCGTTCTTATCCCCCGTTGCGCATACAGCTTTTCGCAAGCGCGTATCTTTTCGTCCAGCTCGAGCGTATGATGATATAAGGCACTGATTGAATTCGAGCGTTTCGTATAGCCATCCGAGAAACGAAGCAGCCAGCCGTCATAGACGACCGTTTGCAGCGCCGGCCAGCCGTTTAAGCTCATTTCCTCGATTCGAAAAGACAGACGATTTTTAATTTGCCGCATATGGTGCAGATCATGGGAGATGAAATCCTTCATATACTCGGCGAAGCCAAATGGATGCCCGTCCGCATTCTCATAAACCGCTGTGTATTGCTCCTCTGACAAGCCCGTTATCACATCTATAATTTGTCTGCGGCTCTGCACAGCTTGTTCTGTCAGCTCTTTGATGCCAGTCGCTTTACCGAATTGCGAGGCAGTCTTATTAAATTCGTCATCATTGAGATGCTTTACCGTTAGAGCGAGACCAGCAGCAGCCTTTACGACCGCCTCCTCGTAAAAATATTGATCCCATCGCAAAATATGCGCCACGACCTCGCGCACCGACCACTTGCCCGCGGCAACGCTCTGATTCCAGATCGAATTGTCATACCGGCCTAAATCAGTCACAAAAGTGATCCACTGTCCAAACGTCTGCAGCAAGGACTCCTTTTTCATAGTCAAGCTACTCACCGCCCTTATCCAGAAATAGGTAAGCTATTTTAACGATTCTCTAATCATAAATCATCGTTATTTGATTGACGAAATGATTTTTTATGATAATCATGCACAAAAAAGCCACTCCATGAGCGGCTAACTTTCATATATGGCTGATCACTTTATAGCAGTCCGAATCGCTCCAGCTGCTCATGCTGTTTCGCACCCAAAAGCACCTCACGCTGCTTCGGTCCAAGCAGATCAAAATGAGGATATTGCGAGCGTGCATGAATATATCGCGGATTGAGGCCATGATCGAGACACCAACGAGACAGCTTCTCCATATCGGAGCAGCCAACCTTGGTCACTGTGCGCATATCGGGAAACCGCGGATCGAGCCAATAATGGGTCAAGAACGCAATTTCGCCGCGCGCGACTGCTGACTTCCAACGCTCCATCTCTTCTCTTTTAATACCGAATGCCATAAATATAGCTCCTAATCGTTTTTATCGCAAAAAATAACGATATTCAAATTATTGGCTAATGATATTTTTCACCCGTCCTACTTGTCCATCCATAAGCCTGACTTTAATGCCATGAGGATGATTAGGTGAATTTGTTAAAAGATCCTTTACGATGCCTCGCGTCAGCTTGCCTGAACGTTGATCCTGCTTTAGTACAATATCGACTTCCAGCCCCGCTTTGATCGCGGAGCGAACTGTTCCATTCATTGTATACCCTTCCTCTGCTGCCTATGATATTGGCTATTAGCATAGCATATGAAACCTTAAGATGCACATTATTAGTACAACTGTTATACTTAACATCAAACGATGTTAACGAAATGAGGAACTTTACGAATGTCTACCGCATTTAGCGCTTTGGGTATCAATCCCGAGTTAAGCGAATTGCTTCAACAAGATGGAATTACAGAACCGACACCGGTTCAAAAGCAAGCGATCCCCCTGCTCCTGGGCGGGCAGGACGTGATTGCGCAAGCACAGACAGGCACAGGCAAAACGATCGCCTTTGCTTTGCCGATTTTGCAGCGGATTAATGTCGACAAAGAGCAGGTCCAAGCGTTGATCTTAACGCCGACAAGGGAACTTGCCATTCAAATAACGAGCGAGCTGAAGAAGCTTGTGTCTGGCGTCGGAGCTACCGTTCTTGCTGCTTATGGCGGACAGGACGTAGAAGCCCAAATCCGCAAGCTCCAGCGCGCGCCGCATATTGTTGTAGCTACGCCTGGCCGGCTTATCGATCACATGAAACGTGAAACCGTCAATCTTGGCAAGCTGCAAATGCTTGTGCTGGATGAAGCGGACCAAATGCTTCACATGGGCTTCCTGCCTGATGTGGAAAGCATAATTACACAAACGCCACGGGCACGTCAAACGATGCTGTTCTCCGCTACGATGCCTGACGCGATTCGCAAGCTGGCAGCGGAATATATGAAAACTCCTGCAGATATTCGCGTGCGCAGCACCAATGTAACGCTTGACAGCATCAAGCAGGTGGTTTACGAGACAACCGACCGCAGCAAGCAGCAAACGCTGATCCATCTTCTCGAGCGTCATCAGCCTTATTTGGCGGTCATCTTCTGCCGGACGAAGGTTCGCGCCAAAAAATTAAACGAAGCGCTGCAAGATATCGGCGTCGAATCCGATGAGCTTCACGGTGACCTGACGCAGGCAAAACGCGAGCAGGTAATGAAGCGCTTCAGAGACGCACGGCTTCAGGTGCTGGTAGCAACCGATGTAGCTGCGCGCGGCCTTGACGTTGAAGGCGTAACGCATGTTTATAATTATGACGTGCCTCAGGATGGAGAACTATACATTCACCGGATCGGAAGAACAGGACGCGCAGGTCAATCCGGTGCAGCGATTACACTTGCCACGCCTTATGATAAAAATCTTCTTATCTCTATTGAGCAAAGCATTAATGCAAGACTTGAGCGCCGCGTAATCGATGCTGAAGGTGTCGAATCAGCGGCTCGCCCGTCGCAAGGCGATAAGAGAGAAAAGGGCCGGAGTACAAGCGGCAAGGACGAAGCTCGAGGCGGACGCTCCAAGCAGCCATCCGAAGGACGGCGCGGTGGACGCGAAAGAGCCGGACAGCAGGATCGCAGCGCCAGAACTGGCGGCCGTCGAGGTGCTCGTGAAGCCGTTCGTCCTTCAACAGGAAAACGCGCCGACAGAAATACAGGTTCTTTCGGACATACAGCCGAGACGACTGGAGAAAGCGCAGGCTGGGCTGGACGACGCGGCGAGCGATTGGATCGTGAAAGCAGTCCTGCACGCGGGAGCAGCGCCGGACGGGACGGAGACAGCCGTGGCGTTGCCGGTAGAAGCGGCAGCAATCGGGGGGAACGGACAAACAGCCGTAACAGTACGACTGATCGTTCAAGTGAACGCAACGGGAACCGTAATAACTCTGGGCGTTTTGGCGGCTTAGGCAGCCCGCGCGGTGAAGAGCATGTCGCAGGACGCGCGGGCGCTTCCGTTGATAGTCCTTGGACGGCAGGACGCGTCGAAGCCAAATCCAGCAATCGGGGTAGCTCCCGCGGCACTGGACGCGGCAAACCACAAGGTGGTGGACGAAGCAGCTCTCCTGGTGGTCGCGGCGGCTCTCCGGCAGACGGTCGTAATGGAGGTTCTACCAGCAAACCGCGCGGTCGTAATCGGTAATAAATCAAAATTAAACAGCACATGCCTGCGGCATGTGCTGTTGTTATATCTACTATGTGACCAATATTTAGTTCCAGACGTACTCACGAAGCGCTGCAGCAACACCATTTTCGCTGTTGGAGCGAGCAATAGCATCAGCGGCCAGCTTCACTGCTTTCGGTGAATTCCCCATCGCAATGCCCATTCCGGCATACTGCAGCATAGTAATATCATTATAATAATTGCCAATCGCAAGAACCCGGCTGCGATCGATACCACGACTTTCCACAAGCTTCTGCAGCGCGTTACCTTTACTTGCTTCAGGATGATGAACATCGATGAAGAAATCTCCGCTGCGGATAGAACGAAGGGGCGAAGGCCATCCCGTCCATTCCGCCTCAACCATATCAATTTTTTCTTTACTGCCGAATATCGTGAATTTCACCAAGCCGTCCGGCAGGCCTAATCGGAAATCACGAACGTCTGGTCTGGCCTGATAGTGGCCATACATCGTTTCCGCTTCAGGCGTCACATTCTCAATCATCATTTCAAAAGCGGTATTCAAATCAAAGTGTATGTTATTCTCCCTGCAGTAAGAAATAAACCTTTGCAAGTGATCAGGCACCATATCAAACTGATGAAGCACAGAGCGATCTTCGGCATTTACCGTAGCTGCTCCATTGTGCGTGATGAGTGTGCCCGTTAGGCCTAGCTGTTCTAATATAGGGAATGCGTTTAACGGTCCACGTCCCGTGCACAGTACAATTTGCGCACCCCGACTTGCCGTCTCCTGCACAGCTTCTCGTATTTCGTTCGTTAGTATGTGGTCATCCGTTAGCAGCGTACCGTCCACATCTAATGCAATAAGATCATAGTTTAAGCTCATAAGCCCACTCCTTCTTGCTGTTTACAGCTTCTCTCTCTATTTCTATTTATAAAATATATATTTGGTTAAGTAAAACTACTGCGTATTCCGACGATGCATGCGAAGCAGCTCTAGTTCATTCTCGGTTAGCTCCCGATATGTCCCTTCCGCGAGCGATTCATCCAGCAGCAGTGGCCCCATTGACACTCGTTTCAAGTATAAGACCTTTTTTCCTACCGATTCGAACATTCTTTTTACCTGATGAAACTTTCCTTCTTTAATCGTCAAAGAAATCGTAGAGATGACTCCCTCTTCTGTTTGCTCGCGGCTTGCCACTTCGAGCTCAGCAGGCATCGTTACATACCCGTCATCCAGTGTCACGCCGGCCGCAAAAAGCTGCTTGTCCTGTTCTCCAACTTCTCCATAGACATGTGCTACATAAGTTTTGGCGACGTGCTTGCGCGGAGAGAGCAGCTCATGCGCAAGCTGACCATCATTCGTAAGCAGCAGCAAGCCAACCGTATCCTTATCTAATCTTCCTACCGGAAAGGGCTCTCGCAAACGGTCCTCAGGCTTGAGCAATTCGATGACAGTTCGCTCACGTCCATCCTCTGTCGCCGAGATCACCCCCTGCGGTTTGTTCAGCATAAAGTAAACCATGTCCTTATACTTCACTTGCTGGCCCTCGTAATAAACCTCAGCCTGCTCGGATTCGACCAGAAGTCCGCTATCCTTGACTGCTTTACCGTCGACTGTCACCTTGCCCTGCTTCACTGCTTTTTTAATTTCGCTGCGCGTGCCAAGGCCCATATGCGCAAGCAATTTATCAATTCGAATTCGTTTGCCCATCTTACATCCATCTCCATCCAGCGGGCAGTTCATTTTTGATCATGCCGCCTGCATATTTCCCCCAACCGATTGGAAAACCGTCTGTGCATATAAGAACATAACCTTTTGAAAGTTCTCCTTCCTTCACGACAAGGTCAGTATCCTCGATAAATAAGGTTTCACCCTTCAAATAACGGAGCGTTTGCGGGTCTTCGGAGCTCCAGCTCACCGACCGCACCGCTTCCGCGCGTGTGAGACCCATGGCTAGCGGATGTGACGGCTCGATTCTATCCCGCCGGGCTTCACCGACATACCAGCCGGCCCTTACGACACGCAAGCCATCCAGCTTCGGCATACCGGTAGGCTGTATATAAATCCGGGATCCATAAGCCACAATTTGACCAGGCCAGCCATCCGCGCCTGCCACAAACTGCTCGGCCTCTTGTTTCCACAATTCAACCGGATCAGCTTCCTCTAAAGAAGATCGTTCCCTCAAGCCTTTTTCGTGCGCATAATCTCGCTTATCATTACGCTTCGCTGCTCGTCGGTCATCCTTCTGTCCCTGTTCATAATGATGCGTCTTCCTGCCGCCGCGCGCAACTATTCTGTTCTTGCTTCTACCGCCGTAGCTGCTCGATGTCCCATCTGCGTCCGACGCACGCGTATTTATTCGTATGTGCTTATCCTTCTCGCTCGGTTCAGATGGCGTTGAAGCTGAAAAATCGGCATTAGCCACAATCAGCTTTGGCGCTTGCTGTCCATTTCGCCGAAGCACTGCCGCATAATGTCCTTCCCCTTCAATAAGATGTGGCCAAAGTCGAACGGTCCCCTTAATGCTGAGCAGCTGCTCGGCCTGAATGTCAGCACTCTCTGCCGCCAAATCAGCCCTGCCCTCCGTCCATCCGAAGCGATGCGGAACAGGTTCAATCTGAAAGTCCGGATGCTCAGCCAAAAATGCTGCGATTTGCTCCTCATTTTCCTCCGGCGAGAAGGTACAGGTTGAATATACCATGAGTCCTCCGGGCGCAAGCATCCCCGCTGCATGATGCAATATATCCCGCTGCATGAGCGAACAGCGTTCAACAGAATGCTTCTCCCACTCTGCGATCATAGACTCATCCTTGCGAAACATCCCTTCACCGGAGCACGGCGCATCCACAAGTATACGGTCGAACCATTCGTGAAAGACGGGGGCTAACGCCGCCGGCTCCTCGTTGAGCACGACTGCATTGCGAACACCTGCCAGCTCGATATTTTTCGCCAGCGCCTTCGTTCTTTCTCTAGCATTGTCATTTGTCACCAGTACGCCTTTGCCCTGCAGCTTTCCGGCAATTTGCGTAGACTTTCCTCCAGGAGCGGCGCACAAATCCAGAACGCGATGTCCAGGCTGCACGTCGAGCAATTCAACCGGCGCCATCGCGCTCGGCTCTTGTATATAGTAAAGTCCGGCATGATAGTGCGGATGCTTGCCTGGCCGTTCCCCTTCCGGGTAATAGACACCGTCCTCCGCCCAAGGAATCGGACGAACATCACCGCCCATAGCCGAAAGCCTTCTCCATGCCGCAGCATTCAGCTTCAAACGATTGATTCGCAGACCATATACGCGCGCAGCATCGTACGATGCCATAAAATCGTCAAATTCATTTCCAAGCAGTATTTTCATTTTTTTCGTGAAATTCAGCGGCAAATTGCCGATCATGCTCGTTTCCTCCTGCCAGTTGTCTTGGTTGTCACGGCACTTACATCCTCATACGACTTTGTTATATAATATATTAAAGTAAGGACAGGCTCTACTGCGAGCAGCTTGTCCGCTAAAATTTCAATTCGGAGGTAAACGCTCAAATGAAAAAGAAACAAAAGTTTAAAATGATTTATGTGTACATCAGTATTATCATTATTCTTTTCGGTGCCATCTTTGTTTTAAGCAACAGCAGTGAAGTAAATGCTCTTTATGACAAAAAAGTTTCCGACTTGAATCCTGAGACTCGTAAGCTTCTCGATGACCCTAACTATCAGAATATCATATTACCTGCTGAATTGGACAAGAAGATTGCCGATAAGGAGGATTTCTTCATTTACCTGTTCGCATCCGACTGCGGACACTGTAAAAATACGACGCCGCAGTTAATGCCGCTCGTCGATGAGCTTGGCATTGAGCTGCCGCAGTTTAATTTACGCGAATTCGAATCCTATTTCAACAAGCTCAATGTGAATTACACACCAACACTGGCTTATTACGAGGACGGTGTAGAGGTTGAACGCTTAGAGGGCGGACTAGCCACTGAGGGCACATCATCCGGCTATACATTGGATGATTACCGTGCATTTTTCAATAAACATTCGGGAGCTGATGCACAGTGATGAAGCGTCAGCGACTAACGGTAGAGCAAGCCGCTGAACAGAGCAGTTCACGGGTTCGAATGATCGTGTACGGCATGCTGCTCGCTTTCGCGATCATCACCCTGCTCACCGCTTGCGGGCTGACAGGCGATGATAAGCAGGGTACGCAACATATGCATGGCTCGGAAAAATGGGAAACGACGGCCTCCTTTGACAAGCTTCCTGCTTTTCTATCCGATTACACCCAACTGACAAGCGACCTTTACGATCAGGTTCATGAGCATGCACACATCATGAGTGAAATAAATTGCTATTGCGGCTGTATGGAAGGCGATTCAGTAGAAACGCCGCATGATTCGCTGCTGCGTTGTTATTTGGCGGAGCACCCTGCCGATGACGGCAGTGTGACCTGGACGAATCACAGCACCGGCTGCGGTATCTGCAAGAAAGAACTGGAGGAGGTCATCGCTTTAAATAAGCAAGGTAAGAGTGTGGACGAAATTCGCGATGCGATCGATGCCAAATATAAACCTAATAAGTCCGGCAGCTAGCAAACAAAACAGCCGCGTCCTTGACAACAATTCAAGGACGCGGCTGCTTTGTTTGCAGATTAATATTAAATTTAATTTGATTTTTTGGCTTTAGCAATTGCCGCTTGTATATCAAGAGACAACTGATTTAGCCCTTGGTAATCCTCTTGCTCGAACTGCTCATTGAATTTCAACTGGAATTGAGCGGCTTCGCGGACGCGGTGATAGAAATACAAATCCTGAATGCCGCTGAGCACCTTAGAGACAACATTGGATTGTTCCTCGAATTCCGTCTGCGCATCCAGAATTTCCTTTCTGATGCTCGTCATCTCTGTATCAAGCTGAGATGCGGCCTCAGCCGCCTTCTTCAACCGATTTCGCACATCCTCGGGCAGGCTTTCCTTAAACTTGTAATTCAAGGAATGCTCGATCGTTGCCCAAAAATTCATCGCCAGCGTTCGAATTTGAATTTCGGCAAGCACGATTTTGTAGCCGAGAGCGGTTTGCACCGGATATTCCACAATCATATGGTAGCTGCGATAGCCGCTATCCTTAAAGTTCGTAATGTAGTCCTTCTCGTATACGAGTGTCAAATCCTTCCGCGAACGGATGAGACCTGCTACACGATGGATATCATCAACAAACTGACACATAATACGAATACCCGCAATATCCTCGATACCCGTATCCAACTGGTCTGCAGGTACATGGAGACGCTTGGCCTTCTCTAAAATACTTGAAATACGTTTGACTCGGCCGGTGACAAATTCAATCGGCGCATAAGCCTCTCTAATCTTCAGTTCAACCCGCATCGTCTTAAATTTCACTTTCAATTCTTCAACCGCTTGTTCATAAGGCTGTAAAAAAAGATTCCAGTCTCTACCGTCCATCCGGCCGCCTCCTGTTCCTAACGATGATCTGCACCTACTGCTTCGGCTATGTTTCGGAAGCCATCCTTACGCAAACATTCCTTTAAACCATTAGTCAATTCACGAAGCAATCCTGGCCCTTTGTAGATGAGCGCCGTATATATTTCTACTAATGACGCTCCTGCGCGGATTTTATCGTATGCATCCTGTGCGGTAAAAATGCCGCCTGAACCGATAATGGGCAGCTGACCGCCTGTTTGTCGATAAACGGCTTGAATAACAGCCGTGGAACGATCGCGGAGCGGCTTTCCGCTTAGCCCGCCCGCTTCACTTGCACTTGTATGCTGAAGGCCGGAGCGCGATAGCGTCGTATTTGTCGCAATGATTCCCGATACGCCGCTTTCCATTATTGTTGCGACAGTCAGCTCCAGCTGCTGTTCACTCATATCCGGCGCTATCTTTACAAGGACTGGCTTAGCCCCCTTACCTATTTTCGCTGCTTGCGCGTTTAATTCCTTTTTTACCGCAACCAGTAAATTTCTCAGTTCTTCCCCATGCTGCAGATCGCGCAGATCCGGTGTATTTGGAGAGCTGATGTTAACGACAAAAAAATCACCATATGTATACAAATCCCGAATGCAGGTCTGATAATCCTCATGCGCCAATTCATTTGGCGTCGTTTTGTTTTTACCGATGTTTACAGCAATCGGAATACGGCTGATTTTGCGTTGAGATAGCCGCTCCGCCATCGCAGCCGTGCCTTCATTGTTAAAGCCCATGCGGTTTATTAACGCTTCATCCGGCGGCAATCGGAACAGCCTTGGCTGCTCATTGCCTGCTTGACCCTTCGGTGTCACTGTACCGACCTCTGCAAAACCGAAGCCTACGCTTGAGAAGCCATCCGCCGCCTTGCCGTTTTTGTCCAAACCTGCAGCAAGACCTACCGGATGGGGAAATCGCAGCCCAAACAGCTCTGTTGCCAGCTCAGGAGACTCCGCTACACCGTACATCGCGTGCATGAGACCATTCAGGCCAGGCACCTTACCCCCAGCTGCAAGCCCGTCAATGACGAGGTGATGGGCTTTCTCCGGATCCATGCGGAAAAAAATAGGTTTTAAAATTGAAGAATAAAGCAACGTACTCACTCCGTTCCTACTTGTATGTTCTATCTGACAGTTTATCTTTTTTGAAACAAAAAGAAAAGAGCCCGCGCACATGGCGCAGGCACCTCTTATATTGCGGCTTGTCTAGAAAACGATTACAATAAAAATATACTATTAATCAATTAGATGCGGAAAGGTTGAATGTCGATGAGTGCTGCCAAAAGAAAGCCCGCAACAATGAAAGTAAAACCGAAGGAAGAAGTAAACAAGAAGGCATTGGTCTGGATCGGCTCCATCGTCGGCGTTGTTGTTATTGCTGTCGCAGTTCTCCTTATTTTCACCTCTTAACCAGTTATGTCAGCCATTTATAAACTCCTACGAACACAGCCTAGTGATTCATATTACGATTTTCTTGAAATAAGAAAAAAAGCTTCTCCCCGCTGCTTTCGCAATCGGGGAGAAGCTTTTTTTGATTTAAATAGGATTAGTAATTAAACGGTACGTCAGCAATTTTGATCGAATCCGTTGGGCAGCCATCAGCCGCATCCTGCAAATCGTCATACAATTCTTCAGGGATTTCAGTGTTACCCGTGTTACCATCTGCTTTATATATGACCTCAGCAATACCCTCGTCGTCATAATCATAAATATCAGGAGCGGTAGCTCCGCAAGCTCCACAAGCGATACACGTATCTTTTTCTACCCAAGTAAATTTAGCCATGGAAATTCCCTCCCAATAAAATTCAAAAATAATCTTGTCTCTGTACAGTCAAGCTTCATTCATCAATATATAACAAACTATCGTCCTTTTGCAAGGATGTACCGCGAATTCGTTTATTCCTAATTAAGGTGGAGGGGTCGTCTCCCAGCATTCCGGCGGTTAAGACAGCATGCTCGCCAAACTTATCTCTAAGCTGGTCCATCGCCTTCGTCAGCGCCTCTTTGCGAGGCTGCTGCTCGTAGCTGAACAAATCAAGCTGCATCGCCGTTTCTTCAAGGGGCGATAAATTTTGGAGCGTAATACCCAGCAGCCGTATCGGTTCGCCATTTTTCCAATGCTTGTCATAAAGCTTGCAAGCCTCCCGATAGAAATCCTCCGCTGACTGCGTGGGCTCGGCAAGCGTATGCGAACGAGTTATTGTCGTCATGTCAGGCTTGCGAATTGTAATTTGAACCGTTGTCGCAACGAGCTTCTGTCTGCGAAGCCTTCGTCCCGTCTGATCGGCCAGATTAAGCATGACACGGTATACATCCTCACGGACCGTAACATCATGAGGGAGCGTCGTTGTATGACCAATCGATTTATTGCGCTCTCTGCCCGGATTAACCTCACCATGATCAATCCCGTGAGCTGCAGCTTTCATCCCAGAGCCGACAACGCCAAAATGATTCCTAAGCAAGCCTTCATCCGCTTCTGCCAGTTGACCAATTGTGCGTATGTTCAGCTTAGCGAGCTTATCCGCCGTTTTTTTCCCGATTCCGAACAGCGTATCACATGATTTATCCCACAAAACGCTTTTTACATCTCGAATACGCAGTACGGTAAGACCGTTCGGCTTCTTCATATCAGATGCCATCTTAGCAAGCAGCTTATTGGGGGCGAGGCCTATCGAGCACGGAATCGACCATTCCGTTTGAATCCGATGCTGCAGCTTCCGGGCAATTTCAAGCGGTGATCCGAACATCTTGGAACCAGTTATATCCATATAACATTCATCGATCGAAACCGACTCTACAAGCGGCGTATATTGCTTTGCAATCGACATGAAGCCATGCGAATACTTCCGGTATAAATCAAAATCAGGCTTAATAAGTATAAGCTCGGGACATAACTTAAGACCCTCTCGAACAGTCATGCCCGTCTTGACTCCTTTAGCTCTCGCCGAATAGGAGCAAGTAACGATAATGCCCTTGCGCTGCTCCACGCTTCCCGATACTGCTGTAGGTCTATTTTTATATTTCTCCGGCTCCTCTGCTTCATGCACAGAGCAATAGAAGGCATTCATATCCAAATGGATGATCACGCGGCCCTTGGCCGGGTAATACTCATTCACTGTTGTCATACCGTGTATCACACCGCCTGTTCCTAACAAAGCCTCATGAAGCTTAATCACCCCCAGCATACAACCCCCACTGCAGACAAGTCAACGGAGGAAAGATATGAAACCTAAAGTTCATGACAAAAATTACAGCTGCCCTCTCTACTTTCAGAAGAACAAGTGCTATAATATTATATTATGATTTGTAAAGGCTATCAGTGAAGGAGGCGTCCCGATTAATGACAACAAACATTTCAATCTTTGACACGACGCTGCGTGACGGTACACAAGGTGAAGGGATCAGCCTGTCGGCGGATGACAAACTAAAAATTGCCCAGAAGCTCGACGCGTTGGGCGTTCATTATATTGAAGGCGGAAATCCGGGAAGCAACAGCAAGGATATCGAGTTTTTCCAGAGGATTAAAACGTTCAATCTTAATGCTAAAATTACGGCTTTCGGCAGCACGCGTCGCAAGAATAGTCTTGCCGAACAGGATGCAAGCCTCATTCGCATCGCGGAATCCGGTGTGCCTGCCGCAACACTCGTGGGTAAGTCATGGGACTTCCATGTACATACCGCTCTTCAGACAACGCTGGAAGAGAACTTATCCATGATTTTTGATTCGGTCGCATACCTAAAGCGTAACGGTATGGAAGCGCTATTCGATGCTGAGCATTTTTTTGACGGCTACAAGAACAATCCTGAATATGCGATCGCGGTATTGAAGAAGGCTCAGGAAGCAGGAGCCAACTGGCTTGTGCTTTGCGACACAAACGGCGGTACGCTGCCAGGTGAAATTCAAGATATCGTATTTCGCGTGACACAAGAGCTGGATACACCAATCGGCATACACACGCATAATGATTGCGAACTTGCCGTCGCGAACTCATTGGCAGCTGTTCAGGCAGGTGCACGTCAGGTACAAGGTACAATTAACGGCTATGGCGAACGCTGCGGCAACGCAAACCTCTGCTCCATTATTCCAAATTTGCAAATTAAAATGAATTACGACGTTTTACCGGAAGAGAAGCTGCGCACTTTAACTGGCACTGCCCGTTATATTAGCGAAATCGCCAACGTGCATATGCCAGTGGGGCAAGCTTATGTCGGCAATGCCGCATTCGCCCACAAAGGCGGCATTCACGTCTCCGCCATCATGAAGGATTCGAAAACCTACGAGCATATTCAGCCTGAGCTTGTCGGCAACAAACAGCGTATTCTCGTATCTGAGCTTGCGGGTCAAAGCAATATTATTTCCAAGGCTCAGGAGCTTGGCCTCGATGTGAACGCCAACAACGAGAAGACTAAGCTTATTATGGATCAAATCAAGGAGCTTGAGCATCAAGGCTATCAATTTGAAGGCGCAGACGCTTCCCTTGAGCTGCTGCTTCGCGAAGCTTTTGGTGGTGAAACGAAGGAGATTTTCAAGGTGGAATCCTTCAAAATTTTAGTTGAAAAGACGAATGCTCAAATGATTTCCGAGGCCATCGTAAAAATTAATGTAGACGGTCAGCAGGTTTATACTGCAGCGGAAGGCAATGGTCCTGTAAATGCGCTTGATAACGCTCTACGCAAGGCATTGATGCAATTTTATCCGAGAATTGAAGATATTCATCTCTCTGACTATAAGGTCCGCGTCATCGACGAGAAGGATGCCACAGCTGCCAAGGTTCGTGTGTTAATTGAATCTACCAGCCTGGATAATACATGGAGCACCGTAGGCGTTTCCAATAACGTCCTAGAAGCGAGCTGGGAGGCTCTTGTAGACAGCATTCGTTATGCATTGCTTAATATGGTCAAAGTTGAAGGTGCCCATTCGGATCCTCTTGATCGAATCGGACTTGTGAATCATTAGACAACAAGGGCCGCTTAAACGTCCATTATTGGATGATTAAGCGGCCCTTGTCTTCATTATGATTACATCCACTTCTCAATCAGACGCTCCCACTCTTCATAAGTAATAACCCCGTTAATACGTTCTCTGATGACGCCCTCGCTATCAATAAGGAAGGTCGTCGGGAATGTGTCGACTTTATATTGCTTCGTTGCATCGCCAGCACGGTCCATTAGAATCGTAAAGCTAAACTCATGCTCGTCAACGAACTCTCTTGCTGATCTCTCCTTATCGTACTTTGTTGCATTTACACCGTACATTTGGATGGCTTCGCCGTATTTTTCGTGCAATTGCTGCAAGTCCGGCGCTTCGAGCTCACAAGGACCGCACCAGGATGCCCAAAAATTAACGAAGCTAAGCTTCTCCTGCTTACCTCCAATTTCAAATGGCCGTTCTTCAAGGTCTGGGAGCTTAAATACAGCAGCCTGATAACCCGCCTTTGGCTTAAAGCCTTCAGGCTCAGCCGCGTTCGTGACCGAAGTCGAAGCATCATTCCTATATTGAAAAACAGCTAATCCAGCAAATACAAATGCGATCGTAAATAGCGCAATCATTCGTTTCATGGTGAACCTGCCTTCTATTGGAAATTCAGTCCGTTTACCTTTATGGCTAAATGGTAACATGCACAGCCGAGAAGCTCAAGCCGCAGGCCGCATTAGCCATAAAACCGTCACGTTTATATATCTTCTAGCCTATCCATTTGGAGCAGCATCCATTCCCTGCCGATTAGCACATTAAGATCAGGTTAGCGCTCCCCTTTGTTTTCCGCTATACTTAGCCATATATCACGATACGAGGAGGCCTGTTCATGGAAATACAGCAGACTAACAGCTTCATCACAAAAAACGCCTATGATCGTCTCTTGCAAATTTGTCTGGAAGCAAAACCAATCGAAGCCTGCGGTATTTTAGCAAGCAATCAGTCACCTTCAGCTGCTACAGCTGGCTCCTCCCAAGCTCCTGTTATTGATACAATTATTCCAATCACAAACACGCATATTAATCCAACCTATGCTTTTTCCTTTGATCCAGCAGAATGGACCGCCGTTTATTATGAAATGCAAAAAAACCGACAAACGCTTGTCGGCTTGTTTCATTCCCATCCACGAACGGACGCAGTACCATCCACTGATGATACAGAAGGCTTCCTGCCTGCCTCCGGTTTATCTTATTGGATCATTTCCTTGAAGAACAGTGAAAGCCCCGACGTCCGGCCGTATCGCCTAGTATCCGGGTCGTTTATTCCAATTGAGCTAGTGATTGCTTAAATAAGCATATAAATCCCCAAGCGTTGTAATATTCCTCTCTAATATGCGCTCTAAATAATTTTGCCACAGCCTGGCGGTCATAAGAGAATCCTGAAGCGCATGATGCCGCTCGGTAATAGGGATACAGCAGCTAACCAGCAGCTCATCAAGACTGTAGCTCTCGCGCTTCGGCTCCAGCCACTTCGCAACCATCATCGTGTCCAGCACCCGATGATTCAGGTTAATTTTAGAGGTACGCCATAAAGCGGCATTAAGAAACTGCTTATCGTGGCCGGATGCATGCGCAATAAGCAATCGCCTTCCAACAAATTCCATAAAGTCATGCAATACCTGCATCAGGTCAGGCGCATCCTGCGTCATTTCATTCGTTATACCGGTCAATTCGACAATAGCCTTTGGAATTTTTCGTTTCGGGTTGACGAGGCTATAGAAGCATTCGCTCTCTACCAGTTCCCCGCCACGAATAAGCACGGCGCCAAAAGATATGATTTCATCCCCGTTATTCGGATAAAAGCCCGTCGTCTCCAAATCGAATACGACGGCCTCAAGCTCGCGAAGCGGCATGTCAAACATGGATTGCTTGCGCTGCTCTCTGTTAGCATTTCGAATAAAAGCCATCTGCTGTGCATTTTGGGAGCCTAGCATAGAAGCGATGGCAGGCGTAAAACCTCCCATTTTGTACAAGCTCCACATGCGACCGACACCTTTTTGATCCTTCATTTACCTGCCACCGCCTTACGTAAGCCTCCCCATCGTATGCTTGAACACCGCTCGTTGCAGCTTCTTGCCTAGACGCAGACTGCTCTTTAATTCATCCGTCATTTCTTTCGTAAGCTTGCGGCTGGACAGCTTGCCATTATTGGCATATAGACCGTCTGCCAGCTGCTCCGTAGTCATTAGGCGTAAGCGGAGAAAGAGCCGAAATGCCTGCTCATATACGGCAGCCTCTGCAGCAGTCAATTTACCAGCCTCAACCAGCATCCTCATTCGGTCAAGCGTTGACGTTTCTCGAATCCCCGCCTGAATGGACATTAATCGGATAGAGTTAACCATCGGGATATAAGCACCGTATTTAATATCCAGGCTTCCGGCATCCTCGCCATATTGCTCTTTCAATAGCTGGCCAAAAACTCCAAGCAGCACCTTATGGCGCAGCGTGTTATCCAGCATTCGCTTTAAAATAACCGGATGATTCAACGTATCCGTAAAAAACGAATCCTTCAAAGCTGCCACAAGCCGCTCCTCGCCAAAAATACATCTTCCATCGGCAACAATCAATAAATAGCGGACGGCTTCCCAAGCCGGCTCCTCAAACCAACGCTCCAGCTTATGGCTCCATTCCGCTAATGATAAGCACCACTCCGGATTACTGCTTAGAACATTTCCCTCACATGGCGGATAACCGACCTGTTGTAAATTTTGAACGATTAAATGACATAACTCTTGAAAAAATAGTTTTACATCCTCAGCTAAATCAGATACTGGATCCTCATAGACAACACCGCTGTCTTGATCACTTGACAATGTCTGCTCTTTCCGACCGCCGCTGCCGAACAGCAAATACGCGTAAGGCACGGGGGGAGAACCCTTCCCCAACCGTGCCATTTCCGCTTCTGCGAGGATAATCGAGCGCCTAATTACCGCATCGTGCACCTCATTCAATTGTTCATTAAATTGTTCGACCGGACGCGTTGGGAGAAGAGCATCCATCTGTTCGTGTACCTGATCCCGCAAGTTTCGCAGCCCTTCAACATCAGCAGCAGAACTAATCTGCTTCAGTAGCTGCAACCGCACCGGATCACTCATGCTTCCGCCCTCTCCTTCGGTCAGTCTATCCTACTTGCATCCATTATCCTTGAATGTTTTGACCTGACTTTTTCATTTGCTCAGGATAACCATAAGCGCCATGCTCACTAAGGTCAAGACCGATAATTTCTTGCTCTTCTGTTACACGGAAGCCCATAACTTTTTTCATGATACCAAGAATGAGGAACGATGCCGCCATAACGAAAGCACCCGCCACCACAACCGATTCGAATTGTACCCAAAGCTGTTTCCAGCTGCCAGTATCAATCAAACCGCCTTGACCAATGCCGACTTTATCGGCTAGCGCTTGTGTAGCGAAGATACCATTCGCAAGCGTACCCCAGATACCAGCCATACCGTGAACAGACAAAGCGTAAATCGGATCGTCAACTTTAACTTTCTCGAAAAACTTTACGCTGTAGAATACAAGCACGCCAGCTACTAGACCAATTACGACTGCCGCCCATGGATCAACGAAAGCACAGGAAGCTGTGATAGCTACAAGACCTGCAAGCGTACCGTTAAGCATGGTGGTAATATCCGCTTTACCAGTAACCGCCCAAGAAATAAGAAGTGCCGCTACGCCGCCTGCGCCAGCTCCAAGCATCGTGTTAAATGCTACAAAACCGAAGAAGCCATCGCCGATTGCAACTGTGCTGCCTGCATTGAAGCCGAACCAACCCACCCAAAGCAGTAATACGGAAAGTGCAGTGAATACTTGGTTATGTCCCAAAATCTCATTAGCAGAGCCGTCTTTGTTAAATTTACCGATACGCGGTTTAAGCAACACGGTGGCTGCGAATGCCGCAACAGCACCTGTTAAGTGAACAACCGTGGAGCCTGCAAAATCTTGCGCTCCGTCTGCTGCCAACCAGCCGCCGCCCCAAATCCAGTGAGCAACCGTAGGATAAATGATAGCGACGAAAAACAAAGTGAAAACGATGTAAGAAGAAAGCTTTGCTCTTTCTGCGAAGCCGCCCCATGCAATGGAGAGAGAAACCGCTGCGAATGCTAATTGGAACAAGAAGAAAACAGTACTTGGATAGCTATCGCCTTCTACTGCAGTAATAGAAGGATTGAAGAAGAAGTTACCCCATCCGAACAATGCGTTTACCGGACTGTCTCCGCCAAATGCAATACCGTAACCAAATGCCCAATATATGAGTGCTGCCAGGCCAGTTGTAAAGATGGTTTTACCTGCGACGTGACCTGCGTTTTTCATTCGGGTTGAGCCTGTTTCGAGAAGTATAAATCCACCTTGCATTAGCAGTACCAGAATAAATGCAAGCATAACCCACAGAGAGTTAAGTCCCATATTCAACGTCGCAGCGGATGGATCCTCTGCAAACGCCGCTAATGGAAATAGCAGGGTAAAGATTCCTAAAGCTAACATCGTTTTCTTAAACATTACGACCACTCCCTAAATGTTATGTTTTCTTACATATGCGGAAAGACTTAATGTCATTATAGTCACTAGTGCTCAATTTGACAATATGTTTTATGCGATTTTCAGAAAAAAATCTAACGTTCGGCATATAAACCAACACGAACGTTAAGTTTTTTAACAATCCATCCCCAAATATGCCCTTATAGCTTTCTCATTCTTCGCATTTTTCTTTCTTCTAGGCATCGTTTCCTATACATTCGCATATAAAGCAAACGATTCACATACAAATGTAATACGTTTGACTGTATGGTTACTTTACTATTATCATTAGTAATAACGAAAAATGCTGAAGGAATGGAGGCGATAAGCATGTATCGAATTGGAGAGCTCTCAAAACTGGCTAATATTAGTCCACGGACCATAGACTACTACACTTCGCTAGGTTTAATTGAACCAGCTGAACGATCGGCCAAAAACTACCGATTATATTCAGATGAAACTCTGCAGCGACTCAAACGTATTGAACAAATGAAAAAAGATAAATATACGTTAGATGAGATAAAAGCAACGATTGATAGCTGGAGCAAAATTACGCCAGAGGAGCAGGTATCACGCAAGCTATCCGACCTGCAGTTTCACTTAAGCCAACTGGAGCGCGAAGTAAAGGAGTTAGAGCCTGTCATCAAGCAGCTAAAGCCTCGGCAAGCTAACCACCTTTACACTCGTCTTATGCCGCAAACAGCCGCTTGCATTGAAGCGCTCATGCTCATTATTAACAAGAGCTCTCTCATGTAACGTAACAGAACACATCATTCTAAATGGAGGAATGACTAAATGACGTATATTTACATCTTAACTATTCTCGCCTTTATACTGACGATTTGGGCCCAATTCCGAGTGAAAGGCACCTTCAAGAAGTGGACGAAGGTACAGGCAAACAGCGGCCTAACCGGCTACCAAGCAGCGCGCAGAATGCTCGATTCAAATGGCTTGCATGACGTCCCGATTGAACCTGTGCGAGGCACGCTGACCGACCACTACGATCCGATTCATCGCGTAGTCCGGTTATCCGAGCCGGTATATTACGAAAACTCGATTTCCGCTGTTTCAGTAGCCTGTCATGAGGTCGGACACGCTATACAGCACGCCGAGCATTACCCAATGCTCGTTCTGCGCCATCGTATTTTCCCAGTCGTTAATTTCGCGTCTGGCATCGCGCCGTTCCTGCTCATTGCCGGCATTCTTTTTTCGGCGCTCAATTTGATTGGTCTTGGGATTATATTTTTCTCGGTAGCTGTAGCCTTCCAGCTTATTACGCTTCCGGTAGAGTTTAATGCCAGCAGTCGCGCGCGAGACCTGATGATTGCGGAAGGCTTTATTACAAATGACGAAGAACGCGGAGTAGCTAAAGTTCTCAATGCAGCAGCGTTAACCTATGTTGCCGCAGCCCTTCTCTCCTTGCTCGAGCTCGTACGCTTTATTATGATTTTCGTTGCAGGCAGCAGACAAGAATAATCGCAAAAAAAGAGAAGCTCCGATTGGTCATAGAACCAATCGGAGCTTCTCTTTTTATTGGAGTCGATCCTGGAAATATCGGAGCAAAAAACCGTGAAATACTTTAGCGACCAGCGGCAACTTCTCATTAGAACGCCTAATGAGACCAATCGTGCGTGTAACCTGCGGTTCTGTTACACGCACCTTGGAAGGCTGCAGCGGTCCTGTATAATGCAGCGCCATCTCCGGCAAGAGACTTACTCCCATTCCCGCAGCCACTAACCCGCGGATCGTATCTGTTTCTTCGCCCTCAAAGCCGATCTTTGGTGTGAAACCGGCCTGCTGACAAGCATCCCACACGATAGGCCGCAGAGAATAACCTTCGCTGAACAATACAAACGTCTCCTCCGCAAGCTCCTTTAGCTTTATCGACTCTTTATCCGAGAACGGATGTCCTGGGGGCAAGATCGCATATAGCTCCTCTGTGAGCAGCACCTCGCCGCACACAAAATCATGCTCGTCAGGAAACGGAGAAATAAAGGCTAAGTCAATCTCCCCTTTAACCATATCACGGATAAGTGACGGATACATACCCTGCTTGAACCGGAACTTTACGTTAGGATGGCTCTTTCGAAAGGCCGCAACCACCTGAGGGATCAAAGATATACCTAAGCTGTGAGGAAACCCCAGCCTGATCTCGCCCTTCTCTGGATCCAAAAATTCATGAATCTCGATAACCGCTCTCTCCAAGTCAGCTATGATGACCTCAGCTCTTTTTAAAAATAATTGCCCAACTGGTGTAAGCTGCAGATTTCTGCCCTTTTGGACAAACAGCTTTACGCCCAGCTCTTCTTCCAGCTGATGGATTTGGCGACTTACGGCAGATTGAGCAACATGCAGCTCTTCTGCAGCTTGCGTCACATGCTCTTTTTTGGCTACCTTTACGAAATAATGAAGCTGACGAAGTTCCATACCGGTTCGTTTCTCTCCCGTACATAATTAGTTTTCAAATTTAGCGCCGATGTTTACGCGCCTTCATTCGATCAAATAGTTGATAAAGCAGGAATCCAGCAAGACCGCCTCCGACATGAGCCCATAAATCGACTTGCGGTACTAGCAAAGAATAAATAACACCAAAAATTAAAATCGTATAAACCGTCTTACGCGAGCTTTCATCCAGCTGCGACTTTCGGAACAACGATAGATATAGATACGCGCCATAAACGCCATATATAGCGCCTGAGGCGCCTACGCCAACATGAGTATCCGGATCATTCGTGACAACATTTACGATTGCACTCATTGCATTGCCGCCGATGCCGCAAATCACATAAAAAAGCGCATAATTCAAAGACCCCAGCAGACGCTCCAACGGCGGCGCGAATACAAGCAATGCAAACATATTATATAGCAAATGCTCAAGACCAGCATGCATGAACATCGATGTTACATAACGCCAAGGCTGCAACATACCATACGGATCAAACGCAGTATTGGTAACAAAAGCGCCAAATTTTATTGCATGGAGTCCGTTGTTCGTATCACCATATACTGCAATTATAATAAAATAAACCATATTTAACGCAATAAGGGATGCCGTAACCGGATATAGCCGTAAATAGGAACGAAAGCTTTCGTATCGCAAGAAGATCATTTTTACATCCCCTTTTCTCACCAATAATTGGACAGAGCTATTTCCAAACGCTTATAATGAATGTGGTATTCACCATATTCAACAAGAGGAGGAAGTATACACATGTCACAAGAACGTAATGGCGCTGCCACTTTCAAAGGCAACCCGATCACATTAGTTGGACCAGAATTGAAGGTAGGAGATCAGGCTCCTGACTTCACATTGAACAAATCACTAGTTGAAACAGTTTCCCTTAAGGACTTCTCCGGTAAAATCAAATTAGTTAGCGTCGTGCCATCCATTGATACCGGCGTCTGCGATGCGCAAACGCGCCGTTTCAACGAAGCAGCAGGCTCGCTAGGCAATAACGTAGCCGTTCTAACGGTTAGCGTTGACCTCCCATTCGCACAATCACGCTGGTGCGGCGCTGCAGGCGTAGATCAGGTCGTTATGCTGTCTGATTACAAAGCTCACAGCTTTGGTGAAGCTTATGGCGTATATATTAAAGAGCTGGGCCTTGATCATCGCTCTATCTTCATTATTGATGCAAACGACAAAATTCAATACGTAGAATATTTGCCGGAAATGACGGAGCACCCGAACTATGAGCAAGCGATCAACGCCGTTAAAGCCCTTGTATAAACTTTAACCGCTGCAAGGCTAAAATAGCATTATTGCAAACAAAGCGAGAGAAGGACTTCCTTCCTCGCTTTGTTTATGTATTACTTATTTACTTTAAATGCGGCAAGCTTCTTATCAAGAGTACGATATAAATCTAATATTACACGGTAATTGGATCCTAGATCCCCGAGCGACCCACGGGAAGCCGAATAAATATCCACCGCCGATTGAAGCGGATTCACGCTAATAACGGAAACCGTAATGTCCATCGTCCTACCGAACGCAGTGCGCTTCTCAAGCACAATTTCCCCTACTGACTGCACCTCATGCAGCACCTTGTAACCTTGCATTTTCTTTAGAGTCGATATCACTTCTTCCCAAGCCTTGTCTTTCGACAGCTTGTAGAAATGAGATTTGAGCATTGGATCCTTGGCTTTGTCTCCAGTCTGTTCATGACTGCGCAGAAGCCCGATCAAGGTCCGCTTCAACAAAAACGATCTCCCCCTCCGGCATCTATGTACATTACTCTTTATGATAGCACGTTTAAACAAATGAAAAAAGAGCTATCACTGGTTTTACCAGCAAATGCTCTTGATTTGTTGCAAAAACCCGCCTATGCCGTCCGACTCACATGTTTCTGAACCCGCTTACGCAGGTGGGTGACCGCAGAATCGCTTTTGAGATCCCCTTTCGGGGGCATGTCAGCTACGCTTCGATTTAGGTCTCCCGTGAAACAGCCATTGGTTCAAAACAGCGTAAAGCCGTAACGAGCATCGCAGGAGGTATTGTTATTATAGACTGAACGAGAATAAAAGTAAACGATGAGGAACTGTTATTAATTTCCTTTGCTCGAATCACTCTTCAGCAAATCCTCACGGTCCAGCTCAGCAGCCTTCTCCGCCTCTTCCTCTTCAGCTAACTTCGCTTTTTCCGCCTGATCCTGAAGCTTCTGATAAATCAGATAAAAGTTCCAGAATGACAGATACGCGATAATACTACCCATAAAGAAAGGGATTAAAAAAGTAAATCTTGTGCTGAAATACATGACGGCCAAAGCCATGATCGCCGTAGAAAGCGAGCGGAACGGTTTCCCTATCGTAATAAGGACCGCATTTTTCAACAATTGAAACGTTTTCATATGATAATGGACAAGCATAGAGAAAAAATTAAATAATGAAACGACAAGCAGCACTAAGAAAGCGATGAAAATGTAAGAGAGGAGCTGCAATTGCTCACGATAGACGATAAAATCGACAATCATAATGGCGAGAAGGATGGTATAAATGATACCGCCAATCATGCTTTGCTTGTAATTCTCCTTATAGCCCCGGAAAAATGTCTTAAACAAACCGACATCGGTCTCTCCCATTACCCACTTACGAGCCACAGCGAACATGGCCGCAGTAGCCGGAAACAATGTAAATGGAGCAACAATCGCCATTAATATTAGCGATGTATAAATTTGACTAAGCATTTCAGCTTCTGTTGTTCCGCCTGCCATAAGCAACGGAAATGCCAAGAAAACGAATGGGATTGAACAAACAATCCACAATACATTGATGACCGATAACCGCATGATCCATTCGGATATTCGGTAAAATCCACCCATTAGCCCTCTTGGTTCCATTGAATCTGCCTCCAGATTAGTAAGATTGCTCCCACAATACTAAAAATAAATAACCGAGAAGGTTCGGATGCCCGCAGGCATCACGGACTTCTCGGTTGTTTGAATTAGTTATTTACATAACCATCGGAGCCGCTCTTTGGACGACGGTTCTCTGAACGTCCTTCGCTGCTTTTCTTGCCGCCATAGGATGAACCGCCACTACCGCTACGGTTCTCATAGCCGCCGCGAGAGCTGCCTGTGCTGCTTCCGCCGCGTTTGTCATCGCGTCCACGGTATCCACCGCCGCTTGAACGGTTACCGCCGTAGGATGAAGATGAACTGCCGCTGCGGTTGAAAGGACGTCCATTCGACCGGATATCCGGTCTACGCTTCTTCGCGCGCAATGGCTCTTCCGGTGTCAGCTCAACGTCCACATTCTTCTTCTCGCCTGTAAGCAGCTTAATAGCAGCAGCCAAAAGGTGAACGGAATCATACTGCTCCAACAATTGGATGGAAATCGCTTTGTATTCTGAGAACTCATCGCTTTGAACAACATCCAGAATGCGTTCAGCCGTTACGCGCTGTTTGCCTTCAATCGCTTCAGCAATGCTTGGAAGCGCTTTGCGATTCATCTTCTGACGCGTAATCTTCTCGATGAAATGCAGGTGATCGATCTCACGCGGAGTAACGAACGACCATGCCGTTCCTTCCTTGCCCGCACGGCCGGTACGACCGATACGGTGGACATAGCTTTCTGGATCTTGCGGAAGGTCAAAGTTAACGACATGCGTTACGCCTGATACATCCAAGCCGCGGGCAGCAACGTCCGTTGCGACCAATACGTCAATGCTTCCGTCACGGAATTTGCGCATGACGCTGTCCCTTTGATTTTGGGACAAGTCTCCGTGCAAGCCGTCAGCGGAGTAGCCTCTCTTCTGAAGCGCTTCGCTCAACTCATCAACACGGCGCTTTGTACGACCGAAGATGATGGCAAGCTCAGGCGACTCCATGTCAAGCAAACGGCTAAGCGCTTCGAACTTCTGACGTTCATGCACTTCGATGTAAAATTGTTCAATGGAAGGAGCAGTCATTTCCTTCGGAATAACGGACACGTGCTCGGGATTTTTCAAAAATTGCTGCGCCAGCTTCTGGATGTTGACCGGCATTGTAGCGGAGAACAGCATGGTGTGACGCTCTTCCGGAACTTGCTTCAGGATCGACTGAATGTCTTCCATGAAGCCCATGTCGAGCATTTCGTCCGCTTCGTCAAGAATGACCGTCTGCACATCGTCAAGACGAATGGTCTTACGATTGATGTGGTCAAGCAAGCGACCAGGTGTGCCAATGATAATTTGAGGCTTCTTCTTCAGTGCGCGGATTTGACGACCAATTTCTTGTCCGCCGTAAATCGGCAGGGAACGAAGACCTTTAAATCTTGTCAGCTTCCCAATCTCGTCAGCCACTTGGATTGCGAGCTCACGGGTTGGCGTCATTATTAATGCGACAATGCGGTCCTCGCTTGTCGGAATTTTGTTAATGAGCGGAATTCCGAATGCCGCTGTCTTCCCTGTTCCTGTTTGTGCTTGGCCAATAAGGTCGGTGCCGGCCATTGCAATAGGGATTGCTTTGTCTTGAATCGGGGTGGATTCCTCGAATCCAAGTTCAGTAATTGCTTGCAACACTTTTGGTTCCAAGCCAAATTCAGCAAATGTTTTCAAACTTTTCTCAAACTCCTTTTATCTACAGCCTACTTAAGAATATCTAAATCATTATAGCACAGATTGTATCATGAATACCAGTAAACCAATAAAAGCCATACTAAATGAGTTGAAAGCACCCTTCCTAAATTTCCATTGCATTGGAGCGATAGCCGTGATTCCTCATACTCAACGCTTTGCGCTGCATTTACCTATAATGACTGCAGGCGCTTTTCTCGTTGCGGTCGGATTTAATCTGTTTCTTATCCCTCACCAGCTGCTCAGCGGCGGAATCTCTGGTTTATCGATGATGATTGGATATATAACGGGCGCAAATATCGGATGGCTTTACTTGCTTTTGAATATTCCTGTACTCATCTGGGGCTGGTTTGCGATCAGCCACCGTTTTATTTACTGGAGCATATACACGGTGATCCTGTCGACGCTTTTTCTCCAGCTCATTCCGATCGTGAAAATTGTGGATGACATCCTGCTCGGCTCCGTTTTTGGCGGCATTATTGTCGGCTTCGGCAGCGGTCTGCTGCTTCGCTATGGCGGCTCCTCAGGCGGCTTTGATATTATCGCGTCCATCGTTACCCGTAAACGCGATTTACCCGTTGGCATGATCATTTTCATCTTAAATGGCGCTGTTATCGCTTTGCTTGTCATTTTTTCGAAAAACTGGGATTTGGCACTCTACTCTCTGCTGTCGATATTTTCAGCCGGCAAAGTAGTAGATACTATTCATGTGCGGCATATAAAACTAACTGCATTCATTATAACCACTAAAACGGACGAGCTGCTTTTACGCCTGCTTACACATCCGAGAGGGATAACAATCATAAAGACGCGTGGTGCATATTCATCAGCCGAACGCGATATGCTGATGACAGTAAGAACAAAATATGAGCTGGCCGAGCTTAGCAAAACCATTAAATCAATCGACCCGCATGCCTTCATCAACATTGTCGAAACGGTAGGCGTCATCGGCGACTTCTCGAAGCCCAAAGATTAATCCCTATATACGCGAATATGGAATTTATACCGTATCACTATGTTTTTGAAAATGATCCTGTTATACTATTCATATCCCACAGCTATTGGTTTCTTACCATATGATTTCCCCTGAACATTAAAAAATGAAAGGGTGATGCTCAATGGATTTGGAAACAGTCAAATTGTCTCAAATTGTAGAGAAGCTCGCCCCAGAGCTTAGTCCTTTTCTCACTGAACGCGAAATGGATACCAGCATTGTGCTGCGAGACGGGCTCGCCTTGCTTGAGCCCGCCGACGCAATGGAAATTGTACAGCACAGTATTTGCAATCAGCAGAGAGAAGCTTTGTTACATTGACAAATCGGGACGAATGGAAAAAACGCACGTGCCAGTCGAGCTGCCTCGGCTGGTTTTTTTGTGTTCCTTCTCAAAAAAGTTGGTGACCGAGACAGGCCAACTGCTTTATAATTTGAACAGAAAAGCTAACGGGGAGAGAGCAAAATGGACATCATCATCTCATCTTTATTGCTGCTGTACAGCTTGCTTACTGGCAACGGAGAAGAAAATTCGGCTGCCAAACAGCTTGCTGTTGCCAGCTTAAACTCCGCTGCTGGTCATACGCTCATACAGCCTGGAAACGATGGAATCAGCAAGGATAAACCTGTCAATCTAAATATTAAGCAAGACCCGCAGCCAAGCACTCCACCGATAAAAGGCATTTACGTTACCGCGCACAGCGCTGGCGGCTCCCGCATGGAAACCATGCTAAAGCTCCTTGATGATACAGAGCTGAACAGTATGGTTATTGATATTAAGGATGATAACGGCTATATTACTTACCCTACAACAACACCTGAGCTGCTGGAGATTGGTACGCCAAAAAAATTTATTCGTGATATCGGTGAGCTAATCAATACGCTTAAGCGGCATGACATCTATCCGATCGCCCGTATCGTCGTTTTCAAGGATACCGTGCTTGCCCGCAAGCAGCCGGAGTTATCCTTTCTTCACCAGGACGGAACCGTGTGGAGTAACGGGCGCGGAGAAAGCTTCGTCAATCCTTACCGCAAGGAGGTTTGGGAGTACAATCTCACAGTGGCGAAGGAAGCGGCAAAGCTAGGCTTCAAGGAGATTCAATTCGATTATGTGCGGTTTCCTGAAGGTTTCGAGAATAAGGCTGCATCACTTACCTTTAATAAGACGGAACTAAGCCGCGTTGATGCGGTGACCGGCTTCGTCAAATATGCACGTGAGCAGCTTGAACCGCTTGGGGTACGCGTATCGGTAGATATTTTCGGCTATGCGGCTTCCGTTCCTGCTGCTGAAGGAATAGGTCAGGATTTTGTGAAAATTTCTAACGATGTGCATGTTATTTCGCCTATGGTTTACCCTAGTCATTACAGCACAGGCTGGTTTAAACAAAAGTACCCGGACCGCAGTCCATATGAGACAATCAAAGGGGCCATGCTCGATACACATAAGAAGCTTGATTCAACCGGGGAGCTGAAGCCGATTATTCGGCCATGGATTCAAGATTTCACTGCAAGCTGGTTAGGTCAAGGACAATACATGAAGTACGGCAAGGCCGAGGTAGAAGCACAAATTAAAGCGCTGCATGATACTGGCATAACTGAATATTTGCTCTGGAATGCAGGCAACAAATATACGCCTGATGTGAACTATAAAGCAGCGGAATAAAGCAAAGAAAGTCCATCATCGCTCATGCGATGATGGACTTTCTTTGCTTTGACATTCATATGGCCTTAATCTTCAGCCGTGATCTTCCTAAAGGTGAGCTCCTTCAATAATATATCCGTTGCCGTTTTCTACTCTCTTCTTCTCTACTAGAGCAATAGAGCGAATCTCAGGCATTTTAATATAATGGCGTTGAATTTGGCTTTCAACGACATTCATCGCTTTCTCATCGGTATCCGCAAGCAAAACGAGATACGTCATCCGATCAATAAGCTCAATTTCTATTTTGTAAAGAAACATGGTCGGCATTCCTTCCTGAGCTATTGCGATAAACGCAGTGCCAATTCGTACATATTCATATCGAAAGGCTTCTTCGAATTAACGACAGTATCGATATCCGTCAACACGAGCTCACCACGGTGAACACCGCACGCTTTGCCAGAATTCCCTTCCATTAGCTGCCTTACAGCGAAATCGCCGAGTCGGCTGGCTAAAATGCGGTCCACTGCCGTCGGTGTGCCGCCCCGCTGAATATGTCCAAGCACCGTTACGCGCGGCTCAATGCCACAGCTTGTCGTAATTTGGTGGGCGACCTCTTCACCTTTGCCCGCACCTTCAGCAACGACGATAATACTATGTCGCTTGCCCTTCGCAAAATTCGTTTTCATCCGATCTGCAACCTCTGACAACTCGAACGGAACCTCCGGTACAAGAATCGTTTCCGCGCCGCTTGCCAGTCCCGCATGAAGCGCAATATCACCGCAATGACGGCCCATAACCTCAACAATGGATGAACGCTCATGCGAGGACATCGTATCACGAATTTTATTAATCGCATCGACCACAATGCTAACTGCAGTATCGAAGCCGATCGTAAAATCTGTGAACGGGATATCATTATCAATTGTGCCTGGGAGACCCATTGTTTTGATGCCCAGCTTGCTTAGCTTGTTTGCGCCCTGGTAGGAACCGTCTCCACCTATGACAACTAAACCGTCAATTCCTCTCGAGCGAAGCACCTCGGCTCCGCGCTGCTGACCTTCTGCTGTCATAAATTCCTTACAGCGAGCCGTTTGCAATATCGTTCCCCCGCGCTGAATGATATCTCCAACGCTCCGCAAATCCATTTGTCTCAAATCATCATTAATAAGACCTTGATATCCTCTTTGTACACCGTAAACGTCTAAGCCGTAAAATAAAGCGCTTCTCACAACAGCACGTACGGCTGCGTTCATTCCTTGCGAATCTCCACCGCTTGTAAGTACGGCAATCGATTTAACTCCAGACATGGTTCATTCCTCCACATAGATTAATTATGTTAAGCCTGTTGTTTGCGAATCCAGATGCTGTTAAGGAGAAAAAACAGACGCGTGAGCGGACTATTTTTCATGAGCTTCCTCGAAATATCTCTTACATCCGCCTGGTGGCGAACCTTCGGGTCTGACAAATACAAGGCTAGCAGCCCTTCAATGATCAAACGATGAAAGCGTGAAGCCGGCAGCTGCTTCACATCCTCCCTCGCGCGGTTCACAATCGTGCCAATGCGCTCAACAAGCAGACTTTCATTATCATAATAATTACAAAAATTCAGATCGCCGCCTGCATGATCCTCTTCTTGATCAATTAAATAATCAAGCAAAATATGCAAGCCGCACACGTGCGGAAAATAAATATCCTTTATCGCAGCCGCATCCTGCGCAGACAAATTGTTCTCGCTTGCGGCCAGAAAAAGCATGAACATGCCTAAGGTAGAGCCTGTCGCCGCAGCAAATTCATTCCACTGCAGATTTGGATATCTTCCTCGATGCTTCTCCCACCAAGCTAAAAGCTGGGGCTCGCGCAAATCCTTGTGGATATGCTTGTACACTTGCAAATCCCCATAAAGACCTACGAGCTCAGACACATGCGGCTGCACACTGCGATAGGATGGAAGCTGGGCTGTCTGAAGCTGACAGGTCCGAACAAGATGATGCAAATACCCGCCATCGTCACGCTCCGTGCGCAGCGCGTAATAATCCTGTAGCGCTGCGTCCGGGTTAACCGCATCCAGCATCGACTGGTGCAATAACCGAAAATCGTCCGGATCCAGAGAGGTGCTTCGATCACAAAGATTATCCAAATAATCGCTAATCGTCTGCAGCGCTACAATAAGCGGTATAAGGACATGTCGGCTGTCCAGGTTAGCCGCCGCATACACGCCGCCGCCCTGGCAATGAAACCTCTTGCTGTCCATACTATTCAGCGCTTGCGTACGAAGCTCAGAATCAGGAATCTTCTCTGCGAAACGCCGCAGCTGCTCAAGCTCCCTTCCCACCTCGGGAAGCACATACTTATAGACCCGATGCATGAGCTTCAGCGGCCCCTGCGGCACCCTATTGCCTGATAAAGTCGTTAATCTCACGGCGCATCCCTCCTCAAAATCATGTTCATGAATGTCGGCGTGATTCCACTTGCTGATCAATGCGGTACCAAATGAGCAAATCGTTGATCCTACTCGCATAATCGGCAATTTCATAGTTTAATATACAAGATTGTTCAAAGCTGTCCTCTTCAAACAGCTGTGCTTGCTTCACGTTGATAAGCTGTTCAAATTCCATGACGTGATCAGGTATTGACCCGCGTACCAGCTCCCATTGCTCAACAATTGCCAGCTGCTCGGACAATTCATACTGCTCCCATTCCGACTCCAACACAGGAATACGGATCCGAAGCCGCTCATTCCATTCAAAACGATACACTCCCATTGTAAACCTCCACATCTAAATGTACCATTTCGACTCATAATAATCCAGCTTCAAATCTCATGCAATCGCATTGGTAGGAAAGCCTATCCATGCTATACTGGTTTGCATATTGTTTCATGATAGGGATGGAGTGAACATTCAACGATGAATATATCCGATACGGACGCCACGGGGATATCTTCAACTGCCCGTCAAGAGACGCGGGCCTTAAGAATTTACAGCTTTTCCGCTTATTCAACAGCCGCAATGGTCGTCTCCTTTATCCCGCTATATTTCTTAGACCGCGGGTTCTCTGAGCAGCAGATCGGCATCATTTATTCGACCGGCCCATTTATCTCCATCTTCGCCAACATTATTATGGGGATCGCAAGCGATAAATTCAGAACGATCAAAAAGCTGCTAATGCTTCTTCTTTTTGGCCAATTCGTCATGATTTCGCTGCTGTTTCCGATTGAGCATTTTGCGCTTGTTTGTCTTGTCATGATGGGCTTTTATTTTTTTCAAACGCCGATCAATCCGTTGAGCGACAGCCTGCTGCTCTTGTCAACCCAGTATACGGGAACGCCTTACGCGCTCATTCGAATTTTTGGATCGCTGGGTTTTGCCGTAACCGCCTATACATTCGGACTTATTTTGAAAGAGATAGGCTCAAAGTGGACGTTGCCACTTGCACTTGCAACGATTGCCTTAACCTTAGCCTTAACGACCCGAATCAGAGATTACCAGGGCAGCATTCGCAAAATCGATTTCTCCGGTTTCTTCAAGCTCATACGACAGCGAGATGTTCTGCTGTTTTTCTTGATCCTGCTCACCATATCGATCCCCCATCGCATGTATGAAGGCTTTCTGGCCGTGACCATGCGACATATGGGCGCAAGCGACTCATTAGTCGGACTTGCTTGGCTGGTGTCAGCCTTAAGTGAAATACCGATCTTATTTCTGCTTGGCAAATATGGTCATAAGTTTCGGGAGCTGCCGCTGTTGATGATTGCTTCCGTCATGTATGCGGTTCGGCTTTGGCTGCTTAGCGACATACAGGATCCGCGTTGGGTGATCGCTACGCAGGCAATGCACAGCATTTCCTTCGGGATTTATTTCTCGACCGCGCTCCGATACCTCTCCCATCTTATTCCCGATGAGTTTAGAGCTTCAGGACAAGCTTTATACGCGGTTGTCTGGACGGGATTGGCCGGCATCATAAGTGGACTGTTCGGCGGATTCGTTTATGAAAACTTTGGAAGGCAAGCCTTCTATCATATGGGCGCCGTGCTGGCCCTGGTTGCTGCAGCAGCCTTTCTTGTCCGTTATTATTTCAGCCGCTTCGTTCGGTAAGCGAATCTTTAGAATTGGCAAAAGGCTGCACCAGTAGCGTGAGTAACACGCTCGAAGCAGCCTTTTTTGCATAAGTGGAGTACGAATAATATTAGGTCTTGAAAGAGAAAAAGGCCCTCCTGTTGCCAGGAAGGCCTCCAAACTATTTATATTATAGTTTAACGACGTTGGCCGCTTGAGCACCGCGGTTACCCTCAGTAATGTCGAATTCGACCGCTTGCCCTTCATCTAGTGATTTGAAACCATCGCCTTGAATTGCCGAGAAATGTACGAATACGTCTTCTCCGCCGTCTGTTTGGATAAAGCCGTAGCCTTTCTCCGCATTAAACCATTTAACTGTTCCTTTCAATTGAACAACCTCCTAAATATGACCACCGTTTTTAAACGGCGAGTAGTATCATTATATCCTCTTCGTATTAAAAAAGCAATTAGAGCAAAATGTTAAGAAATCGATTGGATCCAGGAATAAACGGGAGGTTAGATGGCAGCAGCTCAGGCACGCCGCCGTTTTCCTCAATGATCTCCAAAAGCTGCTTTAGCTCAGGATAAGGCTCCCAGCTCAAGGAAATAAGCGGATAAATGCGGATCTGTCCACCCGGCTTGCAAATCCGCATCAGCTCCTTTACTGATTGTTCATGAAAGTCAGGACCAAATTGGCTCGCATACAAGAACAAAAAATGGCTGCACAGCACAAGTGAAAATTGATCATTTTCAAAAGGCAGCTCTGGAAGCTTACCTTGGACATAGCAGCTCTGTTCCGTGTCATGACAAATATGTTTGGAAAAACGGTCGAGCGATGCCATGCGACCCTGCCTATGATTTTCAAGGGAACCATAGTAGCTCCAGTTGAACCGATCCATAAGCATGGCTAATTTAGCGGTAGAGGACTCGATCTCCTTCGCCGCTTCAGCAACTAGTTGCTGCGCTCCTGCTCCATAACGCGGATCAACCGCAACTGCGGCAATCCCTCTTGCGCTTGCATCCGCTGTAAAGGAGGATCCTCCTCCGGCGACATCCAGCAACTTCCCTCCCGTTAAATCCGCTTCCGTCAAATCAAACATTCGCACATACTCTTCAAAGCTTCTGCATGTCATGGCGACACCGATTTGTTCATAAACCTGCTTACTCATTCCCGCACTCTCCTCAGCTCGTCTCAGATTCACTAAACTCGTCTCTTAAAGCCTTCTTCTTGGTCTGCCGTATTGCTTACAGCCACCATAATGGCTATGATGATAAGAATACTATAATTAACTATTCAAAGGGTGAATTTTTTATGTTCAAAAAACACGAGATTTACAAAACCGACAAATACAATATGCTGACGGTCGAGGTACAAGGCAAGACACTTATCGTAAGAGAAATATCTGACCAGTGGGGCGAAGATTCCCATACGTTTGTCAGCCGCCCAGAAATGATGCATTGGGCAGAAAACCGATTCCGCGCTGTCGATTTTGTTGGCCGCGAGGAAGAGTTAGAAGCGATTATGGCCGCATTAAAAAATGTTTAACAAATTCGCATGGTGATAACGTTCAGGGAGATTTACCGTCAGCGGCGAACATATCGTTACGCCCGTTGGCATAGATAACGATATGCTCCGCCGCTGTTACAAGTAAGTTTTTTTCAGGAGGCTTTTCTACAAGATGGATGCAACTGCAACGATTATATTCATTATTGCCGCTTTCTCGCTTGGCGCGATTCTAATTATGAAGAAAGACACCATACCGCCAGGCTTGCGCCGCGGACTTGCGATCCTATCGATCGTATTTATCGCGTTTGCGTTTTTTCTTATTGTTTATGCCTTTTATATGATGGGCACCGCTTAACAGCCAATCGCAAGCATATTTCAAGTACACATCGGGCATCATAACTACAAACTGTGTCCCGAGGTGATAATCGGATGAAATGGCTAGCCTTGCTGCTTGCTGTAAGCCTCTTGCCAACCGCTGCCTCCTCCACGAAGGTGACAGCGACTGCTCATCATGAAACACCAACCTTATCCATACCAAGGAGGAATTCGATGAATCACGTACCGAAACGTTCAGAAACCGCTCCTGAGAGCCGGTGGAAGCTAGAGGATTTGTTTGAAAGCCAAGCGGCATGGGACAAGGAATTCGCGGAAGCGAAGGCGTTGATAAAAAAAGCTTCAGCCTATCAAGGCAAGCTGGCGGATGTTCAACAGCTTAAGGCATGCTTCGAGCTTGAGGATGAGCTCTCTCTGCATGTGGAACGGCTGTATGTATACGCGAATATGAAGCATCATGAAGATACGGCAGAGCCTGTCTATCAAGCGCTTTCCGATAAATCAAAAAAGCTTAGCGTCGAAACGGGCGAAGCACTTTCGTTCGTTACACCTGAGGTGCTAAGCCTTCCTGATGATACGCTGGAGGCTTTCATTAAGGACGAATCGATTGCAAAATTCCGACATACACTCGAGGAAATGCGTCGTCAGAAAGCTCATATTTTATCGAAAAACGAAGAAGCGCTGCTTGCCCAGGTTGGCAACATCAGCTCTGCTCCAGGCACGATCTTCGGCATGCTGAACAATGCGGACTTAAAGTTTCCGAAGGTGAAAAATGAAGACGGCGAGGAAGTCGAGCTGACGCATGGCAGTTACATCCAGTTTCTTGAGAGTCACAATCAAGATGTGCGACGTGAGGCATTCAAAGCGATGTACAATACATACGGCAAGCTGAAAAACACGCTGGCCTCCACACTGAACGCGAATGTAACGAAAAATGTTTTTTACGCGCGCGCGCGCAAATATGACTCCACACTGGATATGTCGCTTTACGGCGATAACATTCCGCAGGAGGTTTATACGAACCTGATCGACACGATTCATAAGCATCTTCCGCTTATGCACCGTTACATGGAGCTCCGCAAAAAATTGCTTGGACTTGACGAGCTGCATATGTACGATTTGTTCGCTCCGCTCGTTGACGAGTTCAAAATGGACATCACTTATGACGAAGCGAAGAAAACGATCAGTGAAAGCTTGAAGCCGCTCGGAGACGACTATTTGAGTGTGCTGCAGGATGGCTTCGAAAATGGCTGGATCGACGTATATGAGAACGAAGGCAAGCGCAGCGGGGCATACAGCTGGGGCGCTTACGGCACGCATCCTTATGTGCTGCTAAATCATAAGGATAATTTGAACAGCATGTTCACGCTGACGCATGAGATGGGCCATGCGCTGCACTCCTATTATTCGGATTCAACACAAAACTACCGCGACGCACAGTATACCATTTTCCTCGCGGAGGTTGCGTCGACCTTGAATGAGGCGCTGCTGATGGATTACCTGCTGGACAAATCAACCGATCCGAAGGAAAAAATGTATCTGCTAACGTATTATGCCGATCAATTCCGGACGACGGTGTTCCGTCAAACGATGTTTGCCGAGTTCGAGAAAATCGTACACGAGCGCGCCGAGCAGGGTGAGTCGCTTACACCGCAGGAGCTCAGCAAAATCTACTACGATTTAAACGTCCTGTACTATGGACCAGGCATGGTGGTTGACAAGGATATTGAAATGGAATGGGCGCGTATCCCCCATTTCTACAATAGTTTCTATGTATACAAATATGCGACAGGCTTCTCCGCGGCAACAAGCTTCTCCAAGCAAATTTTGGAGGAGGGCACGCCTGCGGTTGAGCGTTACCTCGGCTTCCTGAAGAGCGGCGGCAGCGACTTCTCGATTAATATATTGAAAAAAGCAGGCGTCGACATGTCCTCACCAGAGCCGATCGAACAAGCGATGAGCGTATTCGAGGAGCTTATTGGACAGATGGAGCAGTTGACGAAGTAATCGTTGCATGGAAAATGTGAAAGAAGACCATCAAGGGAACCTGATGGTCTTCTTTTATTTGCTTCATTCATGTCAGCAAATAGCCGATTCCAAGCGCTAGCGCGCCTGCGAAGATGGACGACAGAAGGTTCACCCTGTCGTTGTTCAGCCAGGCGAAGCCGCGCGCCTGCTCCGCCGCGCTGCCGCAATGCGCGGCGCGCTCGGTATCGCTGCCGCATACCCGGCAGCGATACATGGCCTGGCCGGTTGCGCCGAGCAAGGAGTCGGCGAAGGCACCGGCCAGGCCGGCGGCGGCCGCGGCGGCGATGATGGCCGCCGCTGCGGCTCCGCCGCCTGGCGTACCCGCAGCAGCCTCTGCAGGCTGCGGGGCCGCCAGCAGCAGCGCTGCAGCGGCGCCGATGAACACGGCGCCTGCGAGCGCTGCTGCGCTGCCGAGCGGCGTGACTCCGCCACTCGTGCCAACAGCCACCGGCTTGCCGCTCGTTACCGAGCGCGGCACCGTCCTGCTCAGGGCCCCGATCTCGGTGGCCCACGTATCCGCGTTCACGGCGGCCATCACGCCGATGTACGCGAATACCCAGCTCTCATCGGGCCACAATGCATGGGCGGCGCACAGCAGCAAACCAGCGCCCCCATTCGCCCAGACCTGGCCGGCATCGCGCCGCCCTGTCTTCTCGTATTTCGCTTCGGCCGAAGCCTTCGCGCGATGCTTTCGCTTCCACTTCGACCATAGTGTCGAGGATACAAAAAAAGCAATCAATACGCCAAACCATACGGGCTCGCCTAAAGTTACAAAGCCTGTCCCCATCACCACCGCCGACCATGCTCCGGAGGCCGACAATGAGCGCGCACGATAAGCAGCCGCAGCGATCAGGCCGCTGCCAAGCAAGCCCGTAATTAGCCGAAGCAGCCAGTCCTCTATGATCCCAACCATACGCAGAGACGCCTCCTAATCGAAACAGCGCCCCTGCGCCTGAATGAATCAAACGAGGGACGCTGCACCTACAATCCTATATTTCTTTTCTTTTACCTGCTTGACTGAGCAAGCAAAGCCTCATGCCAGCGATCCGGGTAGTTCGTACAAATCAAAAGCTCGGAATCAAGCGCGGCAGTCTTGCGTATGGTTCTTGTATCATTAATTGTCCAGGCCATCACTTGAATGCCGGCATTCTTCAGCATAGCCATTCGTTTCTTATTCAAACGAGAATAGCCAATGGAGAGAAAATCAGATCCGAGCTCAAGCAGCTCCTTCGGCAGCGAATTACGCCATCCATCAATAATAAGTCCCGTTCGAATATGATCCGAAAGCTTCCGCACACGATGCAGCGCGCCTTCATGAAAAGACGTAATGACAACATCCTTCACCGCGTCGTATGTTTGTATGAGCTCCGTCACCTTTTGCTCGATTGACGGGTATCGAATCCCATCTGTTTTCAGCTCAATATTCAGCTTACAGTGGCCGACAGCCTCCTGCAGAACCTGCTCCAGCGTCGGTATCGTCTCGCCTTGATACTTTTGCGAGAACCAGTTGCCTGCATCGAGGGCAGCAAGCTCGGCAGCTGTGCGATCCTTCACTTCGCCTCGGCCGTTTGTTGTCCGTCGCAGGTTATAATCATGAATAACGACAGGAACCTGGTCCTTCGACAGCTGCACATCGATTTCGATCCATTGTATCTCCGGATCAGCGATCGCAAGCCGAATGGCCGCCATCGTATTTTCCGGCGCGCGGCTTGACCAGCCTCGGTGCGCTACGCACGGATTTCTCATGGGGCGATCATCCTTTCACAACGTTTACCTTTAATTCGGAACCAGCACGCCATCCTCCCGAAGCTGTACGTCAAAAGAGATAGAAGTGAGCCGCTCCAGCAGCGCTTTGCCGGCTTCAGCTTCCATCGGGGTAGGCTGCGCTTCAACCGTAAACATCGGATGGAACTTCAGATCGCAGTCCCCGTCCTTCGTGCAGGATGCATCCAGCACGCCGGTCTCTCCCGCTTCTTTCTTCGGATAGGAAGTGAAAATAAAGTTACCTAAACTGTATGCGATCCATTTTCCTTTATACATCTCAAAGCCCTGCAGCACGTGGGGATGACTGCCGATAACAAGATCCGCGCCCGCGTCAATATATTGTCTGCCAAAATCCTTCTGATACGGCAGCGGCTGATCGGTCCGCTCTTCTCCCCAGTGAACCATGACAACAACGATGTCCGCCTGCTCCTTCGCCTTCGAAATTGCGGCAACTGCACGCTTTGTTTCATAGGTCTCAGCTACGCCAGCTATATTCCTGTCCGCTTTCCACGAAACGAATGGGACTACACGGCTCAAGCCGATATAAGCAATCTTAACGCCCCGCACCTCTTTGATGACAGGGGTGAATGCTTCTGTATCATTGCTGCCGGCCCCCATATGTGAAATACCTGCTTCATCCAAATGCTTCATCGTATCGAGCATGCCTTCCACGCCTTGGTCAAGTGCATGATTATTCGCCAGGCTCATCACATCGAAGCCTGCATTGCGAATAGAGGGCAATGTTTCCGGCAGTCCCTTAAACACATATGGCGTTCCTTCTACCGGAACTCCCCTGGTCGTCACCGGATATTCCAAATTGCCTGCTGTAAGATCTGGCTCGCTTAAATATAACAAGGATGGCTGATATAGAAAGTCATAGCCCTCTCGCTGCGTGATCGCGCTGACATATTCGCCAACGAGAATATCACCTACAAACGCCAAATTGACTTTATCCCCGGCATCGGACCCTGCAGCCGGCTCCGCGGCTCCATTTTCAGCCATCTCATCGGGCATGCCAGCATCCTCAGTCGAGTTTGTCGGAGCTCCCAGGGGATCCTCCTCTAACGATTCCGCACCTTCAACAGCACTCGATTCGTTTCCTGCGCCAGCATTCGCGCCATCTCCTTGAGCAGGCGCAGCCTGCTCAAGGTCGCTGCCGCCAGAGAAGCTGAAAAAATTCTGAAGCTTATCAAAATTCACTGCAGCAAGATAGCCGCCAAGCAGTACTGCTATAACGCCTAACAGCGAAAGGTTAATGACAACCAGCCGTCTAAGCCGTCTTTTTCGCTTCTGCTTATCTTGCTGATGAGACTCGGACCGTGATGCGTACATGGAAGATTGCTCCTCTATTGATAGAATTAAGATTCTTCCATTATAGCAATGTTTTCACTGTGAGAGGCAAACATTTATACATTCTAATCCTTCATAAGCGCCTGGGCTGCTTCCTTGCCTTGCCTTATGCAATCTGGAAGTCCTACGCCGTCAAATGCCGCGCCCGTAATCCAAACACCTGGCAGCTGCTGAGCAAACCTGGCCCTAAGCCTCTTCATATTCTCGACATGCCCGACCGGATATTGCGGCATTGACCGATGCAATCTTGTAATTTCGGCAAACAGCGGCTCTGCTGTAATTCCCATCGTTTCCTGGATATCTCTGCGAACCGCTTTAATGAGCTCTTCATCCGGCAAGCTTACGCTTTCTTCGTCGCCCGAACGGCCGACATAACAGCGCAGCAGCACCTTATCAGCTGGACTCGCGTGCAGCCATTTGCTTGAGGTCCAGGTGCAGGCCGTAATATGCAGCCCTTCCGAGCGCGGAACGACAAAGCCCGACCCGTCAAAATCAAGCCCGAACGTCGCCTTGTCAAACGCCAAGACTACATTAGCGACAGATACATAGTTAATGGCACGCAGCTCTTGGCAATCCGCTAGCGGCTCAAGCAAATCAGCGGCATTATAGGCCGGCGCCGTCATCACAATCCGATCAGCGAGAAGCCTTTCGCCGCTCTCAAGCACGACTTCATAACGCGCGTTTTCTTCTCCGCAATTCCTTTCCTCAACCGCGCCTTCAGCCAATGCTCGTTGCTGTTCGTTCCGGGCTTCGCTGCCAGAAACGGCGGTTCGGTGAATCGCTGTAACCTTTGTGCCGAGACGTCGGTCAACTCCGCTCAAAGCTTCATCGAGCGCGTTCACCAGCGTCGACAGACCGCCCTTAAACGTAAGAAAGGTACCGCCTTTCGCAACTGCCGGCAGCGAGCCTGCTGCCGCGCTCGCCTTGCGGTTATGCTGCATGCCGCGGATAAGGCTGCCGTGCTTTCGCTCAGCAGCCGCAAAGTGCGGAAAAGTCGCCTGCAGGCTCAGTTTCTTCAAATCCCCCGCATAAATGCCGGCAAGCAGCGGCTCTGCTATCCGTCTCATCACAGTCGTCCCGACCCGACGTTCGAGAAAGCCGCCTAACGACTCATCCTCCTGCCCCTTGCGCGAAGGCAATACCAAATCAAGCAGCGCCCGCAGCTTGCCGCCCCAAGATAACAGGCTCGTCTTCATGAAAGGAGCGATCTCGGTCGGGATGCCCAGCACCAAGCCCGGAGGCATCGGATGAAGCTTCCGCTGATGCAAAATATATGTTTTCTTTGCAGCCGGATTCGTCGGCGTTAAGTCGTCTTCCAGACCCAGCTCCGACGCCAAGTCAATGATAGCCAGCTTACGCGCCAGAAACGAATCCGGCCCCTTCTCGATGACGAAGCCATCGCGATGCAGCGTATTAATTTTTCCGCCAAAGGCAGGAGCGCCGTCAATGATGGTCATTTCAAGCTCCTTGCCCTGCCGCTCCGCTTCCCGCTGCAAATAAAAAGCGGAGCTCAGTCCGCTGATCCCCCCGCCAATAATGACAATTCGATCAGGCTTACCGATTCTCCGCATCTCATTCATTCCTTCCCTTGGCCTTCCCAGGCCTCCATGACCGATTCCGCCAGTGCTTCCATATATAATGGATCGCGATTAAGCATCGCAATGCGATCCAGTGTCATATCAAGCTGTTTCGCTGCTGCCTGCGCTTCGATATCGAGGTCATACAGCACCTCCAAATGATCGGACACAAATCCAACAGGCGCAACCAGCACCCCCTTGACACCTTCCTCCGCAAGCATCGGCAGCGTCTCCAGAATGTCCGGGCCGAGCCAAGGCTCTCTCGTCCGTCCAGCGCTTTGCCAGGTAAACTGCCAATCCTTCACATTAGCGGCCTTCGCGACCGCAGCCGATGTTTCCAACAGCTGCTGCTCATACGGATCGCCAACCTCACGAATCTTAACCGGAAGACTGTGGGCGCTGAAGAGCACCTTTACTCTTTCTTCGCCGTCTGTAGCCGCAGCCAACCGGTTCAGGCCATCCTGCACACGGTCAGTCAACGCCTTAAGCAGCTTAGGATGCAGATGGTACTGTTTTACAAATGACATTTCAATGCCAAGCTCTGCCGCTTTCTCCTGCGCGCGCTTGATATAGCTGCCCACGCTCATCGTTGAAAAGTGCGGCGCAAGCACGATGCCGACAGCCTGCGTAATGCCATCCTGCGCCATCGCCTCTACACCGTCTTCTATATAAGGCCTCGCATGCTTCAAGCCCTGATAACAAACAAACTGGCCCGGTGCAAGCTGCTCCAGCTTATCCTGCAAGCCGGCTACCTGTCCATCCGTATTCTCTCTTAACGGGAAAACGCCGCCTACGATCGCCTCATACCGCCCCTTTAGCTCTGCAAGGAGCTCAGGCGTCGGCGCATTTCCGCGACGAATATGAGTGTAATAAGCTTCGACATCGTCCATAGACTCCGGCGTTCCATAAGACATGACCAGTACGCCGATTATTTTCTCATGATGCTCAGACATGACTTGCCTCCTTCCAGCCGCGCTCGGCGATCGCCTTCGCTGAATACGAATGTACGAAAGCGGTAAGCTCCGTCAGCTTCTCTAATGATGCTTCAGGGAATAATCCATGACCCAGATTAAATATAAAGCCCGGCTCGTCAATTCCGCTATCAATAATATCCTTAGCATACGATTCTATAACACTGATCGGAGCAGTAAGAATAGTCGGGTCCAGATTTCCCTGCACCGCAAATCCGCCGCCCAGTCTCCGTCTGCCCTCAGCAATCGACACGCGCCAATCGAGTCCAATTACGTCTGCTTTTACGCTGTGCAGCTCTGGCAGCAGTTCTCCCGAGCTTACACCTGGAAAATATATTTTGGGCTGCGGCAGATCTGACAGCTCTGAGAAAATGCGTTCGATCGTCGGCAATACAAATTGACGGAAATCGGCCGGCGTCAATGCGCCTACCCAGCTGTCGAACAGCTGAAACGCTTTGCCGCCTGCCGCAATATGCGCGCGCAAATAAGTGACCACCATGTCGCCCAGCTTGCGCATTAGCTCATGCCATAGCTTTGGCTCGCTGTACATCATTTCTTTCGTCCGCAAATAGTTTTTGGATGGTCGTCCTTCAATTAAATAGCTGGCAATCGTAAAGGGCGCGCCAGCGAATGTAATGAGAGGAACCTCCAGCTCGCGATCCAGTATGCGGATGGTCTCAAGCACATGACTGAGATCGCCTTCTACGTCAATCGGCTTCAGGCGCTCCACATCAGCCGCATCTCGAATAGGATTATGAATGACAGGCCCAATGTTAGCGACGATGTCGAAATCGATTCCGATCGAAGCGACCGGATTCATAATATCCGAGTACAAAATAGCAGCATCAACGCCTAGCTTGCGAACCGGCATCATCGTAACCTCTGCCGCAAGCTCCGGCTGCTTGCATATTTCAAGCAAGGAGTATTTTTCTTTTATTTTGCGATAATCAGGGTCGTACCGTCCTGCCTGTCGCATGTACCATACAGGTATCTGATCTAGCTGTTCCTTCTGGCAAGCCCGTATGAAACGGTCGTTATAAGACATTCCCGTTCCCCATTTCTATGTATTTTCCTATGCTTCCATTATGCCCTTTTTCCCTCTACCTAACAACCGTCACTAATCGACTTCCTATGACAATAGTATGACAATCAACCAGCTCTTGCATGAAGAAGGGATGAAAAATATATCTAAAAGAACGAGCATACTCGGCCAATATTGCCTTCGTATGCCCGCACTCTTGCTTTTGCTGTCTCCACTCCTAATGTATCATTGTTCAGCGGCTGTCGGGAAAACTGGGTTTTCAAGCAGATAGGCATAGCTTGAGTCAAAATAACCGGTGAATGAGATTTCCGCGGCTACTGTTCCGCTTACCGCCATGCTGTAACGGACCGAATCGATAACAATAAGCCGGGGAAGATTCTGTACTTGAACGAGCCAGCTTCGAATTTGATCGTAGCTGCCTTGTACAATGACCTGCGCCTTTATTTCCTTCACGTCCGGATAAAGCGGCTCGGTGCCGCCTACTAGAGCTTGAATTTGGTTGCTGTCCGAAATGCTGAAGGACATGCTGCTAAGCTTTGTCTGGCTGCTTTGAGCGATTTCCTTCATACTTACAACGAGCTGCTCGGAATTATCCCATAGCGGCAGAGCGGCTTGCAGCTCATCGGACAGGAGTCCTTTTTCTATCTTATTGCCTAAAGCTCTTTCTATTAAATGAGCTTGATCTCTTAGTCCGGCTACTTCATCTTTTTTCTCACTTAATTGATTGAAAGAGGGCTGCAGCAGCGCGAAATAAACGACAAGCAGAACAAGAAACATTCCGATGACGGCAAGGAAAGGGAGCGAATGGCTTTTGCTTTTATCCATTAGACAACGCACCTTCTTCCTGCGGCAGTTCTTCTGTTTTCGCCGCCTGCTCATTTTTCCACTTCATCTGAAACCGCGCGGTCCACTCCGCGTCTGTACCGGAAAACCCTTGCAGCAGCGCTCCGCCTGAAAAAGGCATAATGCGCAGTTCATGCAAATAGTCCGCGATATGCTGCATATCCGAAAACTTAACGATAAGAGCAACAGCTCCAGGCTTGCTGTATTCCACCGTCTGGATAACCGCTCCGGGTGGAAGCTTGTCGTACAAATAATCGAAAACAAAGACAGCATCCTGCCGATTCTCGATGATGCTTTTAATGACCGACTCCGGATCTGTAGCCGTCTTGTTTTGCTGATTCAAGCTAACGAGCTGCTCCTCAAGCGCTGCATTGCTTTCCATTAACGCCTGCGCTGCCAGCTCCTGTTTTGTTATTTTGGACTGACTGTTCGTGTAGAGAAAAATTATTGCAATGAAGCAAAGCAGCCATACCCCCCCTGCAATTAGCAGCTGTGCCGAAAGCAGCTGCTTGCTTATTACCCTCTCCGGCAGTAAATTAATTTCCTTCGATTTGCTTTCTCTGATTGCTAAGCCGAATGGTATGCGGAACTCGTCTTCATTAACGTCGTTTTTGCTGCCGGAGCCCGAGCCGAAATCAAACGTATCCACCTGCATGTCCGGATGCAATAATCGAAACTCCGAGATGAACTGATCTCTGCCTTTTATATTGCCCGTTACCGTTGTATGAGTAATCCGGGACTGTCCTTCGTGGATGCTGTATTGATAAAAATTTAACAGGCGCGAAACTTCGGCATTCATGCTTGCAATCAGCTCGGGCGACAAACCTTCCTCATCTATCGTAAGCTGCTCGTACTCGTTCATGACCCTCATGAATACCGGATATCCGTTGTGGAACATATAAACTTCAGTATTCGACTTATCTAAATTTATAAGCATTGCGCTTGTAAGCGGAGCAGGCCGTTCTTCTTGCATTGCTCTGGCTAAAGCTGAGGAGGCCAGCTCCGAATGCCTTACCTTTAGCCCTGCGCTCTCCAACACTTCGACACATTGCAAAATCCATTTTTGCGGAGAAGCAAATATGAGCACATCATAATACCCGTCTTTTGCGCTGACATTGATATAGTCGTACACAGGGTTTTCGAACGGCAGATGAAGCGTGGTCTCTACTTCAAGCTCGACTAATTGCTTTAGCTCCTTCGGGTTGGAGGCTTCGATTTGCAGCTTGCGTATGATCACCTGTGAAGTAGGAACCGACAAAGTAACCGCCGTGCCTATCAGCTTCTCTTGCTTGACCCACTGCTTCAGCCTGCTGCTAAGCTCGTCTACAGCAGTGAAATGATCGTCCTCGATCCAACCGGCTTCGAAGGGCATATATCCGTAGCTTTCCATTTCCCATGTCTTCTTTTTCTTTGCCCTAGCGTAACGAACCCCCGTATGATCTACCGTCAATCCAATATGATCGGCCCTTGCAAACATTCATCATCACACCCTGCTAATTGAATAAGGATAAATATAGCGGTATCCACTCCGCACCGTAGGCGAAGGCCAATATTGCGCCAAAAGCTAAAAACGGTCCGAAGGGAATAGGCTGCTTTCTTTGCACAATTCCAAATAACAACAGTGCCCCTCCGACTAATGTGCCTGTCAGAAATGCAAGTAAAAAAGCCAATATTAAATTTGGAAATCCTATAACCCAGCCAAGCAGCGCAAACAGCTTCACATCACCCATGCCCATGCCGCCTCGGGAAACAACTACGACTAATAACAATAAACCGCCGCCCAGCAAAGCTCCCCACATATGCTGCCAAATAGAGCCAATCGGAAAAATAATACGAAGAACGATGAATAGCGGTACAAAGGCAAGCAGAACCCGGTCAGGAATAAGCATATATTTCAAATCGGAAACAGTAATGATGACAGCCAAGCTGATAAGCAGCAGTCCAATCCATGTCTCCCACGTATATCCGAAGGTCAGATACATCCATAAAAATAAAAAGCCTGAAGCCAGCTCTCCAAGCGGGTACATCGAAGAAACAGGAGCGCTGCAATGTCTGCATCTCGCTCTCGACAGCAGCCAGCTAACGACAGGAATCAAATCTCTTGCTTTCAAACGATTGCCGCATTGCGCGCATTGCGACGGCGGGCTCACAATCGATTTTTTCACCGGTACCCGCAGTCCAACAACATTAAAGAAGGAGCCTAAAATAAGGCCTAATATAAAAAGGTAGATGGAGATAAACAGGTTCATAGTTGTTCTCTTTCATGTAAACATATTATTTCTTTATAGCTGATGCTGAGAGAATAATGTTATTCAAAATTAGTCATTATTCTCCCCGATGTATTAATCTTGTTTATTCTTGACCACCTGTCAGAACATCGGCAGCTGCATAATATTTGCTAGTATCAGTCGAAGCACCCTCAGCTACTTCATCCTCAGTACCTGTAGTAAGGGTAACCGATACTAAAGCACCAGTTACATTAAAAGTAACTGTGCCTCCTGTAATAGGGGCCTTGGTACTCGGCAATAGAATACCTTGTTCCAGATAGCCTTTGCCTACTAAACCATCAGTTTCATTTCCAACAACAGGAATCTTTTTGTCTGCAAAATCACCCGCTTGCTCAGCAGTAACATATAAACGAGCTGCATTATACACCTGACGAGCCGTAGCAACATCAGCATCTTCTTTCGTGTTATCTATGATATTGCCTACCAATGGAACCGCGATAACCGCGATGACAGATAAAATGACGATAACAGCCAATAGCTCGATTAATGTAAAACCTTTTTGTTCTTTCTTGAGACGTTTTAAAACCATTTGCATTGTAATTCCTCCTAAAAACAAATTATATATGAATAGCGGCGGTTAGATGATCTTAATCACAACATCTTCGCTTATCCAACGGTTGAATACAGGCTGAACATCGGCAGCATGATCGCCATGACGATCAATCCCACAATGCCAGCCAAAAACACAATTAATAGCGGCTCAATTAACGCTTTCAGACGATCCACCGTATTGTCGACGTCCATCTCGTAAAAATCAGCCACCTTGGAGAGCATCTGATCAAGTGCTCCTGTTTCTTCTCCGACCGCGATCATCTGCGTAACCAGCGGCGGGAATACCCATGAGCGCTTGAGCGGGTCGGACAAAGGAGTGCCCTGCCGCAGCGAATCACCTGATTTGCGAATGACTTCGCCGATCACCTTATTGCCGACAACCTCTTCCACAATGGAAAGCGACTGCAGCACCGGTACCGAGCTCGCGTACAACGATGACAGCGTCCGCGTCATTTGCGCGATTGCTCCCTTTTGCAGCAGCTTGCCGAAAATCGGAATTTTCAGCTTTGCATAATCGATCATATAGCTGCCTCGCTTCGACCGCTTGGTCATCTGAAAAGCAAGCAAAATGGCAATAACCGTTAACAGCCAAATGTACCATTGGTTAGAAATGCTGTTGCTTAGCGATAATACGACCTGCGTAATGAACGGCAGCTCGGCATCGAAGGATTCGAACATTGTCACGAACTGCGGTACGACACCCTGAAGCAAATAGATGACGGCGGCAATCGCCATAATGCCAACCACGATTGGATAGGTCATGGCAGACTTGATTTTCTCCTTCGTCGTGTGTGCTTTTTCGAAAAACACGGCGAGTCTGTCAAGCGTGCCCTCCAAATCACCGGTCTCTTCTCCCGCGCGTACCATACTGATGAACATCGGCGGAAAAATTTTCTTATGCTCCTGGGCAGCCTGAGAGAAAGGGATTCCGCGAAGAAGCGAGGAATTGACATCAATCAGCGCTTTTTTTAATGGCTTGCTTTCCGTCTGCTCCGACAGAATAGCCGTCGATTCGACGATCGTTACTCCGGCGCGAATAAGCGTAGCGAACTGCCTGCAAAATATAATAAAATGAATACCTTTCACAGGATTTCCAATGTAAATATCGGCGGATAGCCATGAATTTCGAAGCTCGCTAACAGACAATACCGTTAACCCTCGCTTGCGGAGCTCCTCCACGGCCGACGATTTGTCCATACTGGACAGCTTTCCTTTTATGATCCGGCCGTTTTTGCTCCTGACTTGATACATATACTGCGGCATTATTAACCTCCTTCCGCCATATAGGATCTCGCCAATGCCGGATCGATCGTACTCTTTTGCAATAGCTCCTTGATCGACATGTCCAGCGTATGCATGCCTAAAGCGCGGCTCGTCTGCATCACGCTGCGAATTTGGTGCACCTTCTCGGTACGGATCAAATTGGCGACCGCTGGTGTATTAACCAAAATTTCGGTAGCGGCGACTCTTCCCTGCCCGTCCGTCTTCGGAAGCAGCCTTTGCGAAATAATGGTAACGAGCACGGCGGCAAGCTGCGCTCTTATCTGTGCCTGCTGCGTACCGGGGAATGCGTCTATAATGCGGTCGATCGTCTGAGGCGCGTCGGTCGTATGCAGCGTTGCCAACACGAGATGCCCTGTCTCGGCAGCCGTAACAGCAGCCGAGATCGTTTCAAGATCCCGCATCTCTCCGACGAGAATAACATCAGGATCCTGCCTTAAAGCAGCGCGCAGACCATTCGCGAAGCTGCGGGTATCGCTTCCCACCTCACGCTGGTCAATGATCGATGACTCGCTCTTATGCACATACTCAATCGGATCCTCAAGCGTGATAATATGCTTCTTCTGCGTTTGGTTCATAAAACCGATAAGGGCAGCTAAGGTTGATGATTTTCCGCTTCCGGTCGGTCCCGTTACAAGAATCAGTCCTTGCGGCTTGTCCGCGAGCGACGCGATCGCCGCAGGCAGATGCAGCAGCTCAAGCGTTGGAATCTCAGCCGGAATCATTCTGGCCGCAAGGCTGACGTTTCCTTGCTGCCGGTAAATATTAATCCGATAACGGGAATGGCTTGAAATCGCATAAGAGAAATCAATCTCCCCGACTTCCTGGAAATTCCTCTTTTGTTCACCATCCAACAGAGACAGTGCCATTTCGGCAGCCTCTTCTGCAAGCACTGGCTCGAACGCCATTCGTACAAGGCTTCCATTAATGCGCAATGATGGCGCTGAACCGACCGAAATATGAAGATCGGATGCTTTCTGTTCGAAAGCCTGCTTAAGCAAGCTTATTATTTTATCGTTTGCTGACATGTTTATACCCTCGCTTAATGCACGATCGTCTCGCGCAGCACTTCCTGCAGCGTCGTCATTCCGCGCGTCACCTTCTCCAGGCCGTCGTCCATCAAATGAATCATACCTTGCTTCGATGCTGCTGCACGTAATTGCTGAACAGTTGCCCCGTTTGAAATGAGCTCGCGCATCTCATCATCAATGTACAGCACCTCATGAATCGCTACCCTGCCGCGGTACCCCGTATTATTACAGCTTCCGCAGCCCTGGCCGCGAAACAGCCTGTTCGTTTCCACAAAGCGGTTTTTCAGAAAGATCCGTTCCTGATCCAGAACATCATACTGCTCTCTGCAATCGGGGCAAATCCGCCGCACCAGACGCTGCGCAACGACACCCAAAAGCGAGGAGGCAATTAAATATGGCTCGATTCCCATATCGCGGAATCTGGTAATCGTACTGACGGAATCATTCGTATGTAAGGTAGAAAGCACTAAGTGACCTGTCAAAGAAGCACGAATCGCGATTTCAGCCGTTTCAGTATCGCGTATTTCACCTACCATAACCACGTTCGGATCTTGACGGAGAATCGATCTTAAGCCAGCGGCAAAAGAAAGTCCGATATTCGGGTTGACATGCACCTGGTTGATGCCTTCCAGCTGATATTCAACCGGATCTTCTATCGTAATAATGTTCGAATCCTCTTGATTGAGATGCTGAAGTCCCGAATACAACGTAGTCGTTTTGCCGCTCCCTGTAGGCCCGGTAATAAGCAGTATCCCATAAGGCTTGTCGATCATGTCCTTAAACAACTGCAAATTGTGCCGGCTAAAGCCTAATTGATCGATCGCCTTCACGCCCGTACTGAGGTCCAGTACCCGGAGTACGATCTTTTCCCCATGAATGGTCGGCAGTGAAGACACGCGAATGTCTACTGCCTTGAAATCAACCTTCATTTTGATCCGTCCATCCTGCGGCAATCTTCGCTCTGCGATGTTAAGTTTAGCCATAATTTTGAGTCTTGCCGTTATAAAGCCCTGCATTTGCTTCGGAACTGTTCTCTCCGTTCTGAGCAACCCGTCAATGCGGTAACGAATGGAAACATTCATCTCGCCAGGGTCGACATGAATATCGGACGCCCTAAGCTGAACCGCTTGCTGAATCATTTGATTGACCAGCCTGACAACGGGCGAATCTTCATCCATGATTTCCGTTTCACTAATCTCATCCGTATTCGAAAGATCGACCAGCATTTGGTTCATGGAATCCTGCAAGCCATAATGACGGGTAATGGCCCGCTGCAGCTCGTCTCTGCTGGAAATTGCCGGTTCGATCCGGAAGCCCGTGCTCATGCGCAGCTCTTCGATCGCAAAGTAATCAAGCGGATCCGCCATCGCGACCATGAGCTTGCCGCCCTCTTTCTGCAGCGGTATCGCTTGGTAACGTCTGGCCAAACTTTCCGGAATAATTTGGGTAATCGCCGGATCGATTTGAAATTTATACAGACTGACGTGAGGAATGCCTAATTGAAACTCCAAAACTTCAATTAATTGCTGCTCAGTGATGTAGCCTTCTGATATAAGCAGGTCGCCAAGCTTTTGTTTAGTTTTACTTTGCTCCTTTAGCGCTTCTTGAAGCTGCTCCTTAGAGATTAGCAAACTCTCAACCAGTAAATCTCCCAATCTTTTTTTGATAACCGCCACAGCTTCACCTCCAATCTACAACCTTAGCAAAAAGTGATTCTTTAGTCTCAAAATTCATAGTCCTAAAGAACTATCAAAGGTTCGACATGAAAATTGTGGATTAATAAACTTTTTATGGAATCGAAATTCAAAATCTCTTGCAAGTGGACACTCTGTCACATAAACTGATTATATCCTACAGCTAGCAAATTTCAACACCTTTCGCTATCTCATAGGTATATAGAATCGGTACATTAATGATTTTTTATCTGGAGGAGTAATATATGAAGATTTCTTTATGGCAGCGAAGAGTTTCCATACTCGTATCTATAACAGTTTTAGCCATGATTTTTACATACATAGGAGCATCGCCAAAACAAATCCAAGCTGCAGTTAATCTGACAGCTGTTACGCTCAGCTACAATTCGAAGTACGTCTCCATAAAAGACGATGCTGTGACCGCAGCGGCTGATCATGTTTTCTTCAACGAGCTGCTCGAGCTTGAGGATCATGGAAACCATATTTATTCCATCAAGTCCAAAATCAGCGGCAAATATTTATCTTATTCCTCCTCGGATAATGGTTACCAGCTAGCAGCGCTTTCCAAATCGCCGCCATCCTCCAAGGAAAAATTCGAAAGAATAGATAATACGGATGGAACCGTATCCTTTAGAACAGTTAATGAAATCAATTCTGCAAAACGCTACGTTGAGGTGAGTTCCGGCGTCCTAAAAGCAAATTCAAAAACAACAAATAACAATCAAAAATTCCAGCTCGCCACGCTGCATCTTCGTCCAACCGTTAATGTGCTCGAGATTACCGAGACAGGCGCTTCGGATCTGACACCGCTCATCGGCGGTCAATCGCTCATCTCGATTAAGACCTATAGCATGAAGCAGTTCGTTGCGTCCCGGGAGCAGTTGGATGGCAAATACGATGCGATTTACATCGGAAGAGGTACCTATAATATTTCGCTCCCAACGCAAACCGCTACAGCGTCCGCTCATCAAACCAAAGATAAGCAGAACGACATCACGCAATTGAAAGCATCGGAAATCATTACGAAATTCGTAGATAAAGGACTGCCCGTCATTCTTTACAGCGATATAAGCCGAAATGCGGGTATCGAATTTCAAGCGGATTTATGGAGCGGTAATCACAAGGAGAAAGAAGCTTTGCTGAAAAAGAATTTCGCCAAATACAATTCCGATGGCAATCGAAGAAACAATGTTATTTTCGTAAATGATGCACAGCTGTCCAGCACGAATGCATTCGTAAGCCAAATAAACCTGCTCGTCAAAGGAAACCTTAGACCGCTGCTGTCGCTGATCGAACAGCCTATCGGCTACACCTCCTCTTCCAATCATAAATACACAGCCGGCGACATGTTAACCTTTAAATATGCCGTCGACAATTTAGGGGATATAAGTGCGAAAGACATTAATGTCAATCTGTACATCGGAATGGACAGCGCCGTCCCTTTCGAGGTCGAGCAATTGGTAGCGACTCAAAGGGTGACCGGCGATACCGGAACTTTAACGTACAAGCTGCCCCGAGGCTTCTCGGGCCTGCAATACTGGAAGCTGGAATTAACGGACTTCAGCAATCCCTTAAAGGATGTCAAGACCGGCGTCTACCGGTTCCAGGACGAGAAAATACATATTAAAGTGCTGCAGGTTATGCCGCAAAACAACTCGAACAGCGATCTTACAAAGTCGACTAATATCAATAGCCAATACTTGGCTCCTACGGATGGGAATAATAAGGATGCTTACAGCATACAGATCGATCCGATGCCGATTACGACATTTAACAGCACGGGGTACCAAACGCTGAACGGAAAATATGACATGCTTATCTTTGGTTTTAGAGATGAGTACAATAACTATGCGCCGATTAATGAAGAGGCCGCGGCTGCCGTCCAAACGTTCATCGGCACCGGTCAAAGCGTCATGTTCACGCATGATACCATCTATGTGAACAACAATTCGCAAAGCCGGAACTGGTTGAACAAGTTCCAGACCGTTACAGGCCAGATTGCGCCCCGCACCGATATGGGTTTCGGAGGTCCGGTGAAATCAACGAAAACGGAAAAAGTAAACGACGGGCTTTTGACACAATTCCCGTTTCTATTGAGCAACAGCACGAGTGTGGCAACGACACATAATCAATACTTTACGCTTGACCTGGAGGATCCGGCCGTTATTCCTTGGTACAACATGACCGACAGCAGCTACCGCACCGCCGGCGACAGCTGGAATCATTACTACACGTATTCCAAAGGAAACGTCACCTATTCCGGCTCTGGGCACACGAACAGCAATTTTCCGGATTGGGAGCAGCAGCTTTTCGTCAATACCATGTACAGAGCTTATATGGGCTCGAACCACGCTCCTCAATTAACGGTTTACAGTCCGATCGAATATAATCAGACGGAAAACAATTTTATCCCGTCCTACTCCGACATCCTGATCAATTACAAAATCGATGATTTCGATCTGAACGACCGGCAGCTTACAACATCGATCAATTTGAAATACAGCGGAACGACTGTACCGATATTGACGAGCGAGAAAGTGTTGTCGGGAACGACGATGAATCACCAGGTTGCTAACCCGATGCCGGAAGGCGGCCTTCTGACCGTTGAAATCATAGTCCGCGACGCGCAAGGGGCCGAAGCCCGCAAGGAAATCAACGTTAAAATCGTGAAGGTAACCTCTAATCTTGAGCTTAGCCGTACCGTATCCGACAATGTGGTAGAGAATAAAATTGAAACGAACGACACGGCCGCCTTTACGTATACGATAACGCCAAAGGCCATCGACAAAAATGATGCGCTCGCAGCAGACAGAATGAAGATTACCGGCTTAACGTTTACGGAGCAGTTCCCTCCGGATCTTGAAATCGGCACGCTGCCATCCGGCTTTACGAAGAGAGGGAATCTGGAAACGGGCTTTACGGTGTCAGGTACGCTGGCAGATATTCCTTACCGTCTGTCGGACAATAAATATACGGCTAGTCCGGTAAGCTTTACGATTCCTGTAACGCCAAAGAAGGACAATCCTGCATATTCTTTAATGAACGCTGCACTGGCTTACAAAGATATCGGAAGCCAGACATCAATGACGCTGCAGTTCCCTCCTTATATCTTGGAGGCTATTACAAAGATCAAGGAGCTTACGATTAATAACAAAACAATTCTTATCGGTGACCAGTGGCCGATGGAAACCGAAACGATTATTAAGCCCGATACTGCAACCAAAAAACAGCTCACCTGGGTGTCTGATCGTCCTGATATCGTCACGGTAAACAGCAGAGGCATCATTCAAGGGATTGCAGCCGGAACCGCAGCCTTGACCGCAACGACTACCGACGGCAGCGGTATTACGGCACGAGCCAAAATAACCGTCATCACGGCAGGACTTAACATTAACGGTCCGGACCGGGTGTCCGTCCATGAGTCGATTAGCTTAACTTCAAGCCTAATTACGGCAGATTACGAGCAGATTGAAACTTATGCCTGGAGTATAGGTTCTGGCGGCGCGAATGTCAGCTTAAACGGAACAAGCAGCAACACCGCGACTGTCCGCGGTATGAATACCGCAACGGCGACGATCTCACTAAAAGTGACGACGAACCAAATCGATCCGAAAACGAATCGAAAAAGAGAATATACGGCCTCGAAGCAAATTACCGTATATAAAAAGCTCACATCTATCGACTTGACCGGCACGACGCTTATGCTGGGGCAAAGCGCGCAGCTGACGCCTGCATTCACTCCTGCCGATGCAACCGATAAATCAATCACATGGAGGTCGGATAACCCGAATATCGTTTCTGTAGATCAAAATGGAACGGTCAAAGGCGAAGGCACCGGACAAGCGACGATTACCGTTACGGCGGCAGACGGCAGCGGCTTGAGCAAAAACGCAATCGTATACGTTACATTACCTAAGCCAGTTATAACGGGACGGAAAGAAGTAGACTTGGGAACCGTTATTCCATTGTCTGCTCATATAAAATGGGCAAACAATGATCCCATAGCTTCTGACGACGGCGTAGTATGGCGTATAACAGGCGGATCAAGCAATGCGCAGCTAATCAATAAGACGGATACATCGGCAGAGCTGAAGGGCATAAGAGCCGGTTCGGTCAATGTCATTGTAACTGTAAATACCAAAGGCGGGCGAACCTATGCTTCTGAACCAATTGAAGTCACCGTGAATCCAGTATCGCTTTACCTGTACAATACGATGACGATTGATCTGAATGAAACGATGAGCTTGTGGGACGAGTTGCAATCCAGCCCTGCGGCAGGCAAAACCAATATTCAAAGCTCTCTTGCATGGAAAAGCAGCGATAACGAGACGGTCAGTGTAAATCCAAGCACTGGCGCTATTAAAGGTTTAAAGCCAGGCTCCTCAACGATTACCGTCACCTACAGCCACGATCCCGCCCTGACGGCACGCACAACGATTATCGTTATGCGTCCTGACGAGCCGCCTGTCAATCCTGAAATACCAGGCGGCGGATTCGGCAGATACTAAATTTCCCAGCCTCCGGTCGCACTGCTGCGCATCGGAGGTTATTTCTTTTTGTATGAAAATAGAAATAGAAGTCCCCTAGAGCATCGACTGGCGAAGCTCCAGGGGACTTCTATTGAGGCACTTTATTTTTGAAGCTGCTTGCTGCCAATTTGGACGCTAATTTGCTTCACGCGTGGCAGTCCAGAATATTGGTCTTCGAAAATATTGCTGTTATATTCGATAATAAAACGCGAATCGAGCTTCGTTCCGCTAATTTCATTTAACGTTTTATCGAAGATAATTCCTGATAAATCACTTTTCTGCTCCACGCTGCCAAGAACCGCATTAATTGTCAAATTCTTTTTCGCAAAAAAACCTCCATTCAACCAAAAGGTCGAGCCTACACCATACAATTCGGCTTCACCCTCGGAATAGAAGAAAGCATCCAGCCTTTTATTTTCTATATTCGTTCCACTATACCTGCCATAATTCGTAAAGGCTTCAAACCGGTTGAGCAAAATATCAGATCTGGACATGAGCACGAGCTGCTTCGTTTTTCCTGCAACCTGAAGGCCTTTTATTTCAGCATCCTGAACGACGGTTTTTCCGTCTGCCGAGCCTGCTCCGAGACTAATTATAGTGCTGTCCACCTTTATTTTTTTGCCCGTAATCATGACATTCCCGGTGACAAGAATATTAGCTTGAATAATAAGATCTTCGGAGCTGTAGTTGTCTATCAGCAAATCGCCGTTCACAATAAACCATTTGCCAGCCGCCTTCGCATCATTGCCCGATAGATCATTTCCGTAGACTAAGCCCTTATAGGCTATGCCGTCCAATCTAAGATCCCCGTCGAAAATGATCGATTCGGATTGCTGTGAATTAAATATGCTTAAATAATTATCTCTGTAATTCTTTAGTGCTGCTTCATAAGCGGCAACCTCCTCTTCGTTCTCCCAATCGGGAAACGCCGGCTCCTCACGAGGCGAAACCCGTCTTACTCCGAAATCACTATTCAAAGCCTGTATGAATGGAATTAAATTATTTTCATTAAATACTTGTTTGAGACGATCGCGGGTTCCGGCTCCATTTCCCGCCGCTTCGGCTGCTTTGTCCAAAAATGACTCATTTAAATTAATCGAAACGAAATTGCTGGAACTTTTCTCATCACGGATGTTTTCATACTTAATTCCAAGCAGCCTATTTAGAAGGCTTTCGTCATTTGCCGGAAGCGTTTGATAGGAGCTTGGCATGGCCGCATTGCAGGTCATATAATCGCAATAGCTTATCTCATGACGAGAACTGATATATAAATCACCGTCCAAGCGTGGAAATTGCGTTGGCTCCTCCAAAGCTATGGAATTGTAAATATATTTTGCTTTGTTATAAATTTTCAAGTGTCGCCCTGCATACATTTTTCCAATCGTGTAGACAGCACCATTAATAATGACGTCCTGCTCCGATCCGTACGAATATTGCAAAAACTCCGGGTAAGAATCGATCATAACCTTCTGCTCAAGCTTCCTTTTCACGCCGTTAACGGCGGCTTCCGAGGTCAATGTCAGCGCATAGCTGTGCTTGATGCTGCCTTCCTCGATTTTGATGTCTGTTATATGAGCGCTGGCTCCGCTCAGCTCCGTATTGGTTGTTAACACATCTCTGAAATTTTGAATATCCTTTAATTTATTCATGTAAACAGCCAGCTCGTCCGGGCTGATATCATCCCTGCCGTCAAACTCCGAAACCAAGTATGAGACGGCCTCATTCAGAGCTTTTTCAGCGAGATGCAAGCTTTGAACATCATTTTCGCGGGTTTCCGTTCTCGTTGCTCCGCCCAAGCTTGCCCCTGCTATTGCTACGCCCAATATGGTGAAAATAAGAATCATAAAAATAACGAGCAGTAACGCATAGCCCCGTTCGTTTCGAATCATGGCGTGTCTCCTAAAAACCAAATTTGCTTTCCAACGTTAATTGATGCGATTTTCCGCTGTAAGATTGAATCAAAATCAAACTGATTTCAATGAGGCCGCTTGCGCACTCTCCCAGACCTTCTTCGCATACCAGCGTTATAGTAGACTCCGAGCCAATTTCAGATTTCAAATCGGCTAATTCCTTGCCGCCTATCATTAACCTGCCTTGTGTAAAATAAATTTCATCTGTCGCTGCCGATTCGTTTTTGATCAGCTGTATACCGTTCACATGTTTAATTATCTTATCTGGCGCCACCATATAAAGCTCGTTAATAATTGACGACATAAGCAGATCGGCTTCATCGCGCAATGAATTTTCAACTTCGATTTTGTTGTACGTGTTAAGGCCAAACGAAATGACCCCGTAAATCACACTTCCAAAAATTGCGACCAGCGCCATGGACGCGATTAGCTCTATCACCGTAAAACCTTCTTCGCTTTGAAGCTTTTTAACGTATTTTTTCATTCGTTATGTAGCCCTCCACCATCGTAATGTCCCGGGCATTGTTCCTGCCATTAAGAGGCTTCACGATTACGTTTATAGGGAGTAAAAAATTCGACATTTTTCCTTCTAATCTAGCGGTTATATCTTTTTGATACTCGATCGTAATGGTGTAGGTTATCCCATTAACTGTCGGAGTCAAAACATCGAATAATTGGTCCCCATTGGAGACGAGTTTTTCAGCCTCACAGCCGCGGGCAGCGCAGGAAATCTCGGTGTTCGCTTGATCCCCTTCCTTAAAATAGGCTTCAATCGGTTCGAATTTTTGCTTTTCCATATAAAACAGAACGTTGCGCGCAAGATTCACCATAACCGTCTTGCTCTGATTGTCTTTGGCATAAGTAAGTGCATTCGAGAAAAAAGAGGTCATCGCAATCGCAACAATTGATAATATGGTGAAGGCGGCGAGCACCTCAACTAAAGTGAAGCCGGCTTCGGATTCACCTGCAAATGCAAGCTTTTTTCTCATTTTCATACGTTCACCTGCTTTATCTGGTCCTTGAATGAATACGTTTCTATCATTTTTCCTTATCTCGCTATTTTACTACATACGTTCTGTTTAATCTATGAAAAGAGCTGTCCCCACCCTATCCAATCAGTGTGGCATGATTCGATTAAGCCATTTTTGATACTTCCTGCTCCTATGCTATAATTTAGGCATGGAACAGTGGAAAAAAAATCTTATCGTACTATGGTTTGGACAGTTTCTTGTGATGGCTGGAATGACGATGATCATTCCTTTCCTGTCGCTATATTTACAATTTGATTTAGGGTTGACCGATAAGCATGAGATCGGTGTTTGGGCAGGATTTATTTTTGCCGGAAACTTTGTGACCTCCTTTATTTTTCAGCCGATTTGGGGTAAACTCGCGGATCGTTACGGCCGCAAAATGATGCTCCTGCGCTCCGGCTTCGGTATGGCAATCGTGATGGTACTCATGGGCTTTGCTACGAATCCATGGCATTTGCTGCTGCTTCGGATGTTAAATGGTACAATTTCCGGCTTTAATCCGGCATCAATCGCTCTCATTTCGGCAACCACGCCCAAGCCCCGCATGGGCTTTGCCATGGGAACGATTCAATCCGGAGGCATCGCAGGGACAATACTCGGTCCTTTTATCGGCGGCTTGCTCGCTGATTCGATCGGCTTCCGGCCGATTTTCTATTTGACGGGCGCCTTGCTATTCGCGGCCTCTCTGCTTGCCTTGTTTGTCGTAAAGGAACCGTTCGACCGGATGAAGGCGGCCGAGCGCGTCCAAGCGTCCGTCCTTCAAGGCTTTAAGCAGCTAAGCGGCATTCGCGAGCTTACGGCGTTATTCGCGGTCACCTTCCTCATTCAATTCGCCATGATGAGTCCGATGACGCTCATTCCGCTTTATGTGCAGGAGCTGCACGGCACAACCGCCAACCTTGCTTTCTTCGCCGGCTTTGTGGGTTCGGTTACCGGCCTTTCAAATCTAGTGGCATCACCGCTGCTGGGAAGGCTAAGCGACAGGATCGGGGCGGAACGCGTGCTCGGCGTATCTCTTGTCGGCGCTGCGCTTGCCTTTATTCCGCAAGCGCTGGCGGGCACTGTATGGCAGCTGCTTATCGCGCGCTTCGTGCTTGGCATCTTTCTCGGCGGGCTTATACCGGCGGTTAATTCATTAATACGCAAGTATACGCCTGACGGGATGGAAAGCCGCGCATACAGCTTCAATACAAGCACACTTAGCCTCGGCAATATGATCGGCCCCATCACCGGCGGCGCGCTATCCGGCTGGATCGGCATACACGGCCTGTTCCTGCTATCCGGTGCCATGCTGCTTGCTAATGCAGTTTGGGTATGGCAGACGCTGCTCCGCAAGCGGCCAGGCAATCAAAAAGGACGCGAGGGAGTTTAGTACTCCTCCTGCGTCCCTTTTGGTCTTAATCGGCTTTTGTCTGGACTTAGCTCTATCATCCGCTTTCGTCCCATTTTGGAGAATTGGGCTAGCTGACTATATCATTAGTTCGATTTCAATCCGATCGTTACTTCACAATTGCAATTGCCAGTCCATCATAGCCTGGCAGCACGGTGCTAAGGAGGCGGCTGTCAGATGCGATCGTTTCATTAAAGAAACGGACCGCGCGCACGGATGGTCCCATTTTGTCTGAGTCAATGGTTCTGCCGCGCAGCAAAATGTTATCGCCCACAATAATTGCTCCAGGCGTGGCCAGCATGATTGCATAGTCCAAATAAATCGGATACCCTTCCTTATCGGCATCGATAAAGAAGAAATCGAACCTCTTTCCCTCTTTCTTCAGCTTTTCCAGGCTCTCCTTCGCATCCCCGACCATATACTCTACTTTATTGCCTAATCCAGCAGCTTCCATCTGCTGCTTCGCTAGATCCGCATAGTTTTGCAGCAGCTCTAACGACATCAGACTTCCTCCATCACGCAAGCCTCTCGCTAGGCATATTCCGCTATAGCCGCCGAGAGCTCCGATTTCTAGCAGCCTTTGTGCGCCCGTCATGGCTACAAGCATCGTCAGCAATCTTCCATAGCCGGCAGCGACCGAGATATCAGGCATGCCATTCGCCGCGATACCTGCCTTCACACGCTCGAGATCAGCATCTGCTCCATATAAGGAATCCACGTACTGTTCATTCTGCAGCATTATTTTTCTATCTCCTTTTTTACAATTTGTAAAAGTAACCTAGTTTGCCCTATACTTGATTGTATGTTTTTGATCGTGAGGTTACAAGCTTATGCTTTGCAGACGCGAAGAATGATATGGAAAGAGAGTGTCACATGGAAAAATTACAGTTAATCGCAACCGCGCCGATGGGTCTAGAGGCGGTCGTCGCGCGCGAATTGAAGGATTTGGGCTATACCGACCTGCAGGTGGAGAACGGACGTGTCAATTTCACAGGCGAACCGATCGATATTTGCAGAACGAATCTATGGCTGCGCACCGCAGGCCGAATACTAATCAAAATGGGCGAGTTTCCAGCCACTACTTTCGAGGAGCTGTTTGAAGGCACCAAAGCGCTGGATTGGCCGGATTGGATACCTGAGGATGGCGAATTCCCGGTAAACGGCCGCTCCCAAAAGTCCCAGCTTACAAGTGTCCCTGCCTGTCAAAGCATCGTCAAGAAGGCCGTTGTTAATAAAATGACTGAACGCTATGGCACTGAATGGTTTCCTGAGGACGCCGGACGTTACGTTATTGAAGTTACGCTAATGAATGACCGGGCGATGCTGACGCTTGATACGACTGGCGATGGCCTTCACAAGCGGGGCTATCGCAAGGTTTCCACTGAAGCGCCGCTTCGCGAGACGATGGCCGCAGCCCTCGTCCAGCTTAGCCGCTGGCAGCCGGAACGTCCACTTTACGATCCTTTCTGCGGCTCGGGCACCATTCTGATCGAAGCCGCCATGATCGCTTGGAACATTGCGCCAGGACTGCGCCGAAGCTTTAACAGCGAAGGCTGGCCGCTTATTCCAGACAGGCTCTGGGAGGAAGCGCGCGATGAGGCATTTGATCTTGTGAAAGACGATATTCCTTTGCAGATCGCGGGCTCGGATATTGATCCGGGAGCCATTGAAATTGCAGAGGCTGCCATCAAAAAAGCCGGCTTCGGCAAGGAAATCAAACTATCAGTTCAACCGGTGTCTAAAGTAAAGCTCCAAGGCGATTACGGCGTTATCATTACAAATCCGCCGTATGGGGAGCGGCTTGGCGATGACGAATCGGTAGAAGCCGTCCTGCGCCAATTCGGATTAACCGCTCTTCATTATCCAACATGGTCCTATTTTGCAATAAGCCCATCCACGACGATCGAGCATTATTTCGGCCGTCCTGCGGATAAGAAGCGCAAGCTGTATAATGGACGCATTCAATGCGATTACTATCAATTTTTCGGCCCGCTGCCGCCTCGCGGAAATCGGGGTTAGCACAGCAGAGAGGATTATCCGTTTATGTTACCGAATCAACAAAGCATCGTCCGCCGCAGCATGGGATCGCTTCTTGTTCAATTAGATCGGCTTAAAGCTGTCGACCTGCTTTTGTTCGTCATCGTTATGATAAGCAAGCTTTACTTGTTTTCACAATTTCTTGCCTTGTCTTCGGCTATGAAAATGAACAGCAAGGACGCCCTGATTGAATTAGGAGCGGTTCTTCTCTTCAGCTTCTGGACGATCTGGCTGCCGACACGCGGACGAATAGTCGCTCTGATCGTCCTTAATCTAATTGCCACCTTTGTGTTATATGCCGACCTGATCTACTATCGGTATTTCCAAGATTTGATTTCCGTACCGGTGCTGCTTCAATTCAGCCAGGTCGATTCCCTTGGGGGAAGCATTAGCACGCTGCTGCACGTGAACGATTTTATTCTATTCCTCGACTGGATCGTTATCATTCCATTCGCTGTCTATGTGCTTTGGCGCGGTCGCGGCGATCTTCGGCATGCGAATCGGTATCGAAGAATCGCGCCTGGATGGCGGAAAGCATCTGTTAGGATCGTGCTGAGCGCAATTATTTTTACCATTGGAACGTCGCTCGTTTTCTCTCATGTCAATGAAGCGAAGCGAACCTGGGCGCTCGGTGTTTTCGACGGAAACTGGTGGAATCTATCGATATATAATGTGACGGGAGCTCTCGGCTTTCACGGCTACGACGTTTATCGCTATGTGAAGCTAAATTACCTGGACGCCGTAACAGTAACCGCGGAACAAACCTCCGAGACCAAACATTGGATGGAAGAGCGCGGCGATCTTCGCAGAGCTCTTGAGCAGGATGATTTGTTCGGCGCTTATGCGGATAGCAATGTGCTGATGATCCAGCTTGAAGCTTTCCAAAACTTCGTGATAGGCACATCAATCGGAGGGCAGGAAATTACGCCCCATTTCAACCAACTAATCAATGACAGCGCCTATTTTAGCCAGTTTTATCAGCAAACCGCGCATGGCAGAACGTCAGATGCCGATTTTGCGGCAAACTGCTCGTTCCAACCCGTATCAAGCGGCTCGGTATTTACCCAATACGCATCCAATGAATTTGACTGTATGCCGACAACCTTGAAAAAAAACGGCTATTCCACCTCCGTATTTCATGCCTACGAGGGCGGTTTTTGGAATCGGAACGCAATGTACAGAAATATGAATTACGATCAATTTTACAGCCTGAAGCATTTTACTTTAGATGAAAAGCTTGGCTGGGCGCTCGGAGACAAATCCTTCTTCAAGCAGACATTAGACGTAATCTCTGAACAAAAGCAGCCCTTCTACTCTTTTCTAATTACCTTATCTAGTCATCACCCCTATACGCTGCCGGATACAGAGCAGAAGCTTAACGTCGGTGAGCTAAAAGGGACCATTATGGGCGACTATCTGCAAGCCATTCATTACGTCGACGCTGCGCTTGGCGAGCTTGTGGATCGAATGAAAACAGAGGGGTTATGGGATAATACGATCCTTGTCGCTTATGGAGACCATGACAATTCCATTAAGGACTGGGGGCTCTTCGAAGCCTTTTTGAATAAGCCTCTGAGCGATCTCGATCGGCAAATAATTTTAAAGCAGGTTCCGCTTCTCGTTCATCTGCCTCAGAATGAACACGCTGGCACGTATTCCAATATAGGCGGGCAAACCGATATTACGCCGACGATCATGCATTTGCTCGGCATCTCTACCGCCAATCACTATTTGCTTGGAACGCCGCTGATAACGGAGAAGCCACTCGAAAACAAATTGGTCGTACAACGTAACGGGGGCGTAACGGACGGCAGCATATACTTCATACCATCAGCCGACGGAATTGTCGAGAACGGCAAGTGCTGGAGTATTTCGGGAAATTCTATTAGCGATAGCAGTGCTTGCATGAGGTTGGTTTCGGAAGCACGTACTGAGCTCAGCATGTCCGATCAGATCGTGATGAGCGATTTGATTGAGAGATTTAAGGAGCAGAATTCGACTGAAGCACGCGTCAACCGCAGTGATGGCAAGGATGTCGAAAGTGCATCGATATCGGATTGATTGAGATGCATCTCAAAGGAAGAGGACTGTTCAACAGATTGCTGCACATCTGTCGAACAGTCCTCTATTATTTTTATTTCTGCCGTTTTCCATGCTGCGCCAGCCAGTCCAGCACCTCGTCTATCGTTTTGACCGGCACGATATGAAGATCCGACGCTCCGCTTCGCGCCTCATCCTCCTGTGCTGCAGGCACAAAAAACACATCCGCACCGGTGCGGCTTACCGCGTAGGCCTTCTGCTTAATACCCCCGATGGAGCCAATGGAGCCATCAGGCTCGATTGTTCCAGTTCCGGCAACCTCAAGACCATGTGTCACGCCCCCCGGCGTTAATTGATCGATGAGCGCCAGCGTCAGCATCGCCCCATGCGACGGTCCGCCAATATGCGCCATAAATCTTTTATAATCAATGGCCCGCGGGATATCTATACTCAGCTCTGTCTGTACGGATATGCCAAACACAGGTCGTTGTGGTGAATCTGCAGATGCTTCAGCAGTCACGTCAATCTCTAATAGCTGCCCTCCCGATCTCCTCAAGGTTACCTTAACGGCTTGACCCGGCTTGACCGAATGAATCATATAATCCGTCATATCGCTTATTGTTCGTACGGGCCGCTCGTCCAGCCTATCGATAATATCGCCGGCCTCGAGCCGATGGTCTGCCGGACTATCCTTTACGATGGCAATCACTCTTACCCCCGCAGGCGTTATGCCCTTGCCGACACCTGCTTTTTCCATTGCTATCGCTGCCGCGATGCTATCTGCACCGGTTTTCATCATAACGACCTGTGAATACAACTCCGTCAGCGGAGGCTCGTCCTCTGGTATTTTCACAAACTCGTAATAAGGAAAAAGCCATGCATACAGCCAATCTGCTGGAACGGCTGGTCGTTCGAATACGAGTACGCCATTAACAGTTCCAACGCTAGCTCCGCTTTCTACATGCGCGTAGCGATTCATATCAATCGTCATGCCTGGATAAGTTACCCGATACCCTGTCGGATAAAGCATAATCAAAAGCAGTACAGTAGTCGTCAGCAGTGTGAGCAGACTGCGCCACGGCATACGCAAGCGTCGCGGGGCTCGCTCAATTATGCTGTATCGTGCTGAATCCGGAGAGGGAGACGCTTTGGTACACGCCAAGCTTTCACTCAGCAGCATTTCCATGAAGATAAGCGGCATTGTGATTCCTATAACGGTAAGCAGCGGCATCAAACGCTCCGGCGCGAACAGAACAAGCACCGCTCCCGTCAATCCCAGTCCTGCAATCACCAGTCTAAGCAGCTGCAGCAGCATTCCAAATCCATTCCACGGCTCTCTCTGCTTCGCCAATATGCTCCAAATTGCTCCTGCTGTCCAGCTAAGCGGAGTAAGCGCAAGCCCGTAAAACAAGACATCAATTATCTCAATCCACTGCATGCCACCGCCCGTCTTCAGAGGCCCCGGCAGCCATATCAATTCTGCCGCCCCCAAATAGAACAACGCAACTGCCAGTCCAAGCAAGTAATATCGAATCGGCTTCATCCTTTATGCTCTCCCTCCAAACCTTCCCTTACCAGCTGCCTGAAAAGCCTATACGATAAACAAAACTTTCGATTTAACTAGCTGCGGCGTAGTCATATCCACCCTGGGCACCTCTCGTTCCCTTAATTATAGATAACAATGACCCAACGATCATAGCGGTCGTTGGGTCATTTTGTGTCGTACACTGTTCAGAGTTCGCTTTATGAAAGGAAACAATCTATTTTTTCTTGATGAAGGGCAGTGCCTTCTCAATTGCTTCGTCCTCGGTCGCCGCCTTCACGTAACGTCCGTTTATGAATATAAATGCGTAGCGGGCGCAAGGCCCGCAGTAGGATTTGCAGCCTACCTTAACTTCGGCGTCAGGGACAAGCTTCTGCAGCTTGGGTACAATGGTCTTCATCTTCATGTGCTTGCATTTGTCGCATACTCGTATATCGTTAGCCATCATTCATCGTCCTATTCCAACTCGTTACTTCTGAAGCTTAGTGATCGCCGTGGTTGCCCTTGGTTGGATTCGTTACGGCAAAACCTTCTTCAGGCACATAAAAATAATCGACGCGAACGCCGTCCAGATACGCATTGCCCTTCTCCAATATAACGTCGATTCCCTGGTCGGTCGACACAACCTCGTCTTTATCAGTAGGCGAATCGATTCCCATACCGTAGTGCGCATGGTCGCCATGAGAATGCGTGACGTAAACGCGGAGCAGCTTGCCTTCATTTTCTGGCTTGTCCAGCTCGGCTTTTAACACCTTAGCAGCATTTTTAGAAATTTTGCAATGCATGTTTTATCCAGCTCCTCTTATTCGTATGCCTTGCGGCAATCATTATTATTTAATATTATACTTCGTCTCCATTCTACGGGCAAACCATCCTGCAAGAAGCATAGTCACTGCGATGTCGTCAATAGGCAAAAAAGGTAACGGCAGCACATCGGGCAGCACCCAATAAAGCAGCGCCGGCACCGTAAACAGCAGCTTGTCTCTGAGCGGAACATCCTTTGACCGAAGCAGCAGAAAAATACGGGCAAACGTCCTCTGCCAGTGGCGCAGCGACAATAATTTTCGCATCAAAAATCCCACCTTTGCCTTTGCTGACCTTTGCCCTTCATTATATCATAACAATTCTTATTCAACTATTAAGCGAGCAATTCTGACGCTGTCCGTTAAAGGCGAAGCGACTCCAGCAGCAGCGGCTGCAGTTCTATATAAATCTGATCGAAATTACTCATGGGCAGCGGATTTTCGCCGTAGCCAGCCTCAACCGTAAAACCAGGCTTGCGGAATTGCTGAATAAACCAATCCTTGTAGCCCGCATCGCTGCCCGACAGCTTCACTGGCTCATATCCGCTTACGCTGCCCAGCCGCTTGGCCAGCTGTTCTGACTCCGCCGTCTCGTAATCACGATAATTCCAATAGATTTCCCGTCCCTGCGTATGCAGCGCCAAAACGGCATCGAAAGCAAACGATTCCGTAAACCGGGCCATGGCGCGCGCCTCCGGCTCACTAAGCGGATAGGGTCCTGGATAATCACGGGGCGCCGGGCCCGGCACTCCGCGGCGCTTTCGCTCCTCTTCCCAGTATGCAGGGAACTGGTCGTTCAAATCAACGCCTCTAATGTTAGCCTTCCAGCCGCTGAAATCCTCGGAGCCTCCATTCCACTGTATCAGCTGCCTGTACCAAGGATGCGTTGGCGAAACGCCTTGCTGCGCAAGCATCACGCCATCGGGATTTACCATTGGAACAAGCCAAAGCGTAACTTCTCTGCAAAGGTGCTCAGCCTGTTGGCCGCCGATGGGCTCCCCGTTGCAATAGGCTGAAGACAAATCGGCAGCAAAGCGCATCAATAAGGCGGATGTCATCCATTCATTCGCATGAAAAGAGCCGTTCATATGAATCTGTCGCGGACCGCTGCCGCAGCGGACCGCGATGAGCGGCTTCCCCATTACACTTTCACCTATCACATAAGCTGACAGAAACGGATACCTTACCACGAGCTGTCTTATGCCTTCCACCATATCGAGATAACCGTACGATTGGACCGAATAAATGTTCATCGCCTCCTGTCACCTAATTCCATCCTTACCATGCTATGCGGCAAAGGCCTAGTCCTATACTGCATCATTTAACGGCATCCGTAAGCTAGTTCGTATGAAGAAGAAGCGGCTTCCTGTGTGAGGAACCCGCTTCTTCTTTTCAACGAATATCCGGCACCCGCCACACGACCGGAGTAAGCTCGATCTGCTTACCTAACCATAGCTCGGCAATCGATTTGAAGATATGCTGCTCTCCGCTGCAAAAAAATTGATGCACCGGCATCTGCTCGCCTAACCCCAGATCTCCTTTCAGGCGTAAAATCGTGCTGATCTCACGTGCTGTCTCATCCGCGGAGCTGATTAAATTAACGTTTCTCCCCATTACCTCAGATATCGTTTCTGTCAGAAATGGATAATGCGTACATCCAAGGATCAGCGTGTCGATCGGATAACTTCGCAGATGCCCAATGGATTTACGCACCGTTTCGTATGTTTCTAACGAGCGGAAGTTACCCTTTTCCACAAGCGGCACAAATCCCGGACAGGCCTTGCTGACAATCTGCACATGCGGTGACAGCTCACGCAGCGCCTGGTCATAAGCTCCACTCTTAATGGTTCCTTCTGTGCCGATGACCCCGACGCAGCCGGTCATCGTTTTACCAATTGCCGCTCTTGCACCCGGATTAATGACGCCGACGACAGGGATAGCAACTCTTGAACGAATATCTTCCAGCGCGGCGGCAGTTGCCGTATTGCATGCTATAACAATCATCTTTGGAGTAAATTGAATTAAATAATCTACAATTTCTCGCGTAAATCTGACAACCTCATCGGAGGTGCGCGATCCGTACGGCGTTCTTGCCGTGTCTCCAAAATAAACCATTTTCTCATGCGGCAATTGACGCATCACTTCTTTGGCAACGGTGAGGCCGCCTACGCCGGAATCCAGTATCGCAATAGGTTGCTGCACAAACACACCGCTTTCCTAAACAAAAGTGTAATGAATCGAGACAAAATAGCATATGAGCAGCGGTACAAAAACGTACCTTCGTCTGTATGAAAATCCAACCAGGTCCAATGATCAGGAAAATAATGTTTTGCATGTTTAATTAACGCTGCACGGGGTAAATAACATTAAATCTCATGAAAAAATACAAATGCTTTTAGTTACGGGAAGGATGGGGCAAATGATCGTAAACCACAAAAAATCCGGTAGATTGCAAGGAAAGATCGCATTAATTACTGGGGCAGGCTCCGGCATCGGCAAAGCAGCCGCTTTGCTCTTCGCAAAGGAAGGCGCAGATTTAGTCCTTCTTGACGTGAAAGAATCAAACATGGTGCAGGTATGTCAAGAGGTTGCTCAAAACGATGTGAATTGCGTTCTGGTCGTTGCGGATATTTCCTCCGAGTCCGAGCTTCAGAGCGCCTTTCAAAAAATAAATGCCAACTATGAACGACTCGATATCGTTTTTGCCAACGCAGGAATCAATGGCGTATTGACACCAATTGAGCTAATGGCGTTCGAGGACTGGAATAGAACCTTACAGGTTAATCTCAGCGGAACCTTCCTTACGGTGAAGCATGCCATTCCATTCATGAAGGAGAGAGGCGGAAGCATCATTATTACCAGCTCCATTAACGGTAATCGGGTGTTCTCTAATGTTGGCTTCAGCGCTTACAGCAGCACCAAAGCGGGTCAGGTCGCTTTGGCCAATATGGCCGCACTCGAGCTTGCAGGATATAAGATCCGCGTGAATACGATCTGTCCCGGTGCCATCGATACAAATATCGAGGAAAGCACGGAGCGTTCGCCTGAGCTTGCAGAGGTCTCCATTCCCGTCGAGTACCCGGAAGGCGATCAGCCTCTAGAAGATGGACCTGGAAGCGCTGAGCAAGTGGCCAAGCTCGCCTTGTTCCTAGGCTCAGACGACGCCAGCCATATATCGGGAACTTCCGTATACATAGACGGCGCCGAGTCGTTGCTGCGCGGTTAACCCTCACTATTTTCATCTATTATAATCTGAACATTAGGAGCGAGAGCCAATGCTGAAAGAAAGCTTGCATCATTCATACGATAAAAAATGGGCTTATGCCTCTGATCGAGATACGTTTTGTCTCCGGCTCCGCAGCAAGAGAAACGACGTCGAGGAAGCATTTGCAATAACGGGTGATAAATACGATTGGGATAACAACTATCGGGAATTGCAGATGGAAAAAATAGCGGCGGATCAGTTGTACGATTATTGGGAAGCCGCCATACAGCCGGAGCATAAACGGTTTTCTTACGGATTTCGCTTACGCAGCGGTGAAGAAACGTTATGGCTCATAGAGACTGGGATTTACGGCGAGCAGCCGACTCCGCCGGGCGGTTATTTCGAGGTTCCGTTCATTCACGAAATCGACTTATTCGATGCGCCCGAATGGGCAAGGAACGCGGTCTTCTACCAAATCATGCCTGATCGCTTTGCCAACGGCGATCCAGACAATGATCCCGAAGGCGTTCAGCCCTGGGGCGAGCCTCCAAGCGGCGACTCCCACTTCGGCGGCGATTTGCAGGGCATCATCGATCATCTTGACCATTTATCAGATTTAGGCGTTAATGCCGTATACCTGACACCGATCTTCACAGCGCCAACGAATCATAAATACGATACGGTTGATTATAAGCAAATTGACCCGCAGTTCGGAGATACGGAGCTTCTCAAGAAGCTTGTACAGTCTTGCCACGAACGCGAAATACGTGTCGTGCTGGATGCGGTATTCAATCATACCAGCGAGCAATTTCCGCCGTTTCAGGATGTGCTCGAGCATGGGGAAAATTCCAAGTACAAGGATTGGTTCCATTTGCACGGTTTCCCGGTTGAAGTCAAGGACGGCATCCCTAACTATGCTGCGTTCGGCTTCTTCGGCAATATGCCCAAGCTTAATACGGCTAATCCCGAGGTTAAGCAGTATTTGCTCGACATTGCAGCCTATTGGATCAAAGAGGTCGATATTGATGGCTGGCGCCTTGACGTAGCGAATGAAATCGACCATACCTTTTGGCGGGATTTCCGGAGAGCCGTCAAGGCTGCTAAGCCTGACACTTTCATTATTGGAGAAGTGTGGGGCAATTCGCTGCATTGGCTGCATGGTGATCAATTCGACTCGGCGATGAATTATCCCGTTACGAACCAGATATTAGATTTTTTCTCGTCCTCCGATAGAAGAGGCTCCGATTTTGCAGAAGAAATCAACAAGTTGCTTATGAGGTATCCACAGCAGACAAATGAAGTTATGTTCAATCTGTTGTCGAGTCATGATATTCCGCGTGCGGCAACAAGAATGGGCGGCAATAAGCAGCGATTAAAGCAGTCCGTCGTGTTTATGATGACATACACAGGAGTTCCGTGCATTTATTATGGCGATGAGATTGGACTTGACGGCGATAATGATCCGGATTGCCGCAAATGTATGGAATGGCATCCCGATATGCAGGATCGTGAGCTGTATGATTTTTATAAAATGGTCATCGCGCTTCGCAAGGAGTTCGGCACGCTGCAGAACGGTCGATTCCGCTTCCTGCATGCGGATAACGAGATTGGAACGATAATCTATGAACGGCTGAACGGCATGCAGCATGTCACCGTCTGGATGAATAATACTGAGGATACGGTATTGCTGAAGCATCCGATGAAAGCAGGCGATTGGCGCGATGCGATGACAGGCGAAGACGTTCCGACGAACGAGGAGCAGCTTCAAATCGAGCTTGAACCGCTTGGCTTCCGGATATTATGCAGAGATATTTAAAAACGTTAAGAGCGCTTCCTCCTTACAGAAAAATGGAGGAAGCGCTCTTAAATGCAGGCTTATAAATTGCTCGTTTACAACAGCTGCTTGTAAAGCTTCTCGTATTGCTTAGCCGAATGTCCCCAGCTATAGTCTCCCTTCAACGCCCGCTCGAGCAGAAGGTTTCGGTGAACGGGATCGGACCAAATGCGTATGGCCCGCCGAATCGTAAATAGCATATCGTCGCCGTCAAACGCCGTAAACGAAAACCCGTTCCCTTCTCCCGTCGTCTCGTTATAGCTTTGCACCGTATCCTTTAAGCCGCCAACTTCTCTTACGATGGGCAGGCTTCCATAACGAAGCGCAAGAAGCTGGCTGATTCCGCAAGGTTCGAACAACGAAGGCATAAGGAATAAATCGGAGGCCGCATATATCCGTCGGGCGAGACCCTCATCAAAACCGATCCAGCTCACCAGCTTGCCGGTATGGCGGTGCTCCGCCTCGCGAAAGGCTTGCTCCAGATGCGGCTCCCCCGACCCAAGCAGCACGACTTGAACATGGTCCGTCAGCAGCAACTCATCGATTTTGTCCAAAAGCAGAAAGAGACCCTTTTGTTCAACCAGCCGTCCGACCAATCCGATGAGGGGGATGCCTCTGTCCACGGTTAGGCCAAGCTCCTGCTGCAAAGCTGTCTTGTTCTGCTGCTTCTTGGCCGCGCTCGTCTTATAACGGACAGCAAGGTGCGAATCCATAGCAGGGTCATACGCATCGGCATCAATTCCATTTACAATACCGATCAGTCGGTCACCCTTGCTCCGCAGCACCCCATCCATCGCATACCCGTATTCAGGGGTGCGTATTTCATTCGCATAGGATGGACTTACCGTCGTCACGCGATCGGCCAATTGAATGCCTGCCTTCATAAAGCTAACCTGGCCGTAAAACTCCACACCCTCTATTGTAAACAGCCAATCCGGAAGACCGAACAAATCTCCAAGCACGCCGTACGGGAAATTTCCCTGATACTGCAAATTATGTATGGTGTAAACGGTCTTTATACGGGAAAACTGTTCACGATTCCAATAATGATGCTTCAGCAGCGCGGGTATCATGCCGGTATGCCAGTCATGACAGTGAATGACCTCCGGATAGAAGTTAACCGCGGACAAAGCCTCTAACACCGCACGGCAGAAAAAGGCGAATCGCTCGCCGTCGTCAAAATGACCGTATGCGGAGCCTCTTTGAAAATACTGCTCATTATCAAGAAAATAATAAATGATGCCGTCAAGCTCAAGCTCCTTCACGCCGCAATAGGCATTTCTCCAGCCTACAGGCACACTTATCTCCGCTACCAGCTTCATCCTGTCCTTTTCATGCTGCGGGATAGCTGAATAATTAGGAAGCATTACTCGAACGTCCAGTCCTCTTCCGCGCAGTGCGCTGGGCAGCGAGCCCATCACATCGGCCAAGCCGCCTGTTTTCAGAAAAGGTACGCACTCCGCGCCGACAAACAGCACTTTCATGACATCTACTCCCTTATTTTTTTCAATGAAGTTCCTTCTTCTTCCGTTTCAAGATGACAACCGACAGAGGCGGCAGTGCGAGCTCAATGCTATGTCGCCTTTTGTGCCACAGCTTTCGTTCCGATGCAATTTCACTGCCTTCCTCCAGCCTGAGCGCCTCATAACCATTGCCGCCGTATTTCACTTCATCGCTATTAAGTGCCACGCGGTAACTCCCCTCGCTAGGCACCCCGATACGATAAGCCGGATGAGCATTGCTATGGAAATTGCAAACGACGATAAGCGCATCCTTACCAGCCTTCGCTTTGCGGCGATAAACAATGACGCTCTGCTCTACGTCAGCGTGGTCAATCCACTCGAAACCGCCGTGATCATGATCAAGCTGCCAAAGCGCTTTTTCATGACGATACAAGTGATTCAGCGCCTTGGTATATTCCTTCATCGTACGATGCTTATCATAGCGAAGCACCATCCAGTCCAGCTCTCCCTCGTCCTTCCATTCGTCGAATTGACCAAACTCTCCCCCCATGAAGAGCAGCTTTTTGCCGGGATGCGTCATCATATAGCCATACAATAACCTAAGGCCCGCAAATTTTTGCTCGTACGATCCAGGCATTTTGTTCAGCAGCGATTTTTTCCCATGTACGACCTCGTCATGCGATAGCGGCAGCGCATGATTTTCCTGCCACGCGTACCAAATTGGAAAAGTAAGCAAGCTGTGGCGATACTTCCGCCGATGAAACGGCTCCTCCATATAAGCAAGCGTATCGTTCATCCAGCCCATATTCCACTTGTAGTTGAAGCCAAGCCCCTCTAGCTCAGTCTTGGATGTGACACCGGGAAATGCATGGGATTCCTCCGCCATCATGAGCGCATGCGGATAATGATGAAACACTGTTTGATTAAGCTCCTTTAGGAAACCGATTGCCTCGAGATTTTCTCGCCCTCCATAAAGGTTAGGTCGCCAAGCCCCTTCAGGCTTGTCGAAATCATGATAAAGCATGCTTGATACCGCATCGACTCTTAGACCGTCAATATGATAGACTTCCATCCAAAACAGCGCATTGGAAATGAGAAAGCTGCGTACCTCCGGCTTGCTGTAATCAAAAGCAAGCGTTCCCCAAACCGGTTTCTCGGCTATCAGCGGGTCCTCGTGCTCGAATAGAGCAGAGCCGTCAAATCTTCTCAGTCCATGCTCATCCTTCCCGAAATGGCCGGGTACCCAATCGAGAATGACGCCAAGACCATTCTGATGGCAGCGGTCGATAAACAGCATAAATTGCTCGGGCGTGCCATACCTGCTCGTCGGGGCGTAATAACCGGTTGCCTGGTAGCCCCAGGAGCGGTCATATGGGTGCTCTGTAACAGGAAGCAATTCAATATGCGTATAGCCCATCTCAACAACATAAGCAATAAGCTCCAGCGATAATTCCTCATAGGTGGCAAAGCTCCCGTCCGGACGCTTCCTCCAGGTCCCCAAATGAGCCTCGTAAATGTTAATAGGACGATCGTAAGGCTGACGCCTTTTACGCATCCAATCCGTATCTCCCCAGCTATAACGGTCAAGCGATTTAACAATTGATGCTGTTCGCGGACGCACCTCGGCATAAAACGCATACGGGTCAGCTTTCAGCATTTTGTCGCCGTTCTGTGTGATGATCTCGTATTTATATAAATCGCCTTCCTGCATATCAGACATAAATCCCGTCCATAAGCCGGAACCCTTAAGTCGATACAAACGGTGATCCTTGCCATCCCATCCATTTCGATCACAAGCAATGCTTACTTCTGCTGCCGCAGGAGCCCACACCGTAAATTGAACGCCGTCCGAGCCCTCCTCATTCCGTATATGCGCCCCCAGCCTGCGGTAGCTTCGCTCGAAGTCTTCATCTTGAATCAGTGAAGCTTCCTTCGAATAGAGAGTATGTACAATCAATCTAATTCCCTCCGCTTCAAAAGATTTTTATTATTAAAACGCTCAAAACATATATTACACCCAAACACTTATTTTGACGCAACGGTTTCAAATTTCTTCCTATCGGTTATAGATACATACGAGATGCTAGAAACAATGCTCATAAAATAAAATAGGAGGTAATTATTTTGACAAATCATACTGACTGCTTAGCTATGCTGCTCGCGGGCGGAGAAGGTCGCCGTCTTTCCCCACTTACAAAAGAATTAGCCAAACCTGCTCTCCCATTCGGAGAACGGCTGCGCATGATCGATTTTCCGTTAAATAATTGCTTTCACTCGAACATTCATACGATTGGGGTGCTGACGCAATATTGTGCGGACAGCATTCATAATTATATAAATGAGAACCGTGCTTGTCAGCGCTTGGAAGCTGAGTCGGGCCGGGTTACCCTGCTTCCTTCTTCCCGAAAAAGCATGAACGGCTATGCCGGGACGGCGGATGCCCTATACCGGAATATCGATTATATCGATCAACATACCCCCGAGCATGTATTGATTCTGTCAGGTGACCATATCTATCATATGGATTATCGGCCAATGCTGGAATTTCACAAAACAAACCAAGCCTCAGCGACGATAGCCGTTAAGCCTGTAGCATGGCGTGAGGCGAGCCGATTCGGCATTCTTCATACTGACAAGCAGCACCGGATTATTTCATTTGAAGAAAAACCGGCAAAGCCGCAAAGTAATCTGGCTTCCATGGGAATCTATTTATTCAAATGGGCCGATTTAAGAGAATATCTGCTTCAGGATGCGGATAATCCTGATTCCAGCCATGATTTCGGCAAGGATATTATACCCGCTATTCTATCATCCCAGGCGAATATGGTTACTTATCCTTTTGAAGGCTATTGGCGCGATGTAGGTACGATCGACAGCTTATGGGAAGCTAATATGGATCTGCTGGATGGCGAGCTTAAGCTGGAAAGCAACGCTAGGGCCATACAAAATGGAACAAGCGATATCGTTGAGAAGCCATACTTGAGCCCCTATGCATCGATTACAGATTGTATTCTTCACCCCGATAGTGCAATAGAGGCGGATGTAGAACGATCAGTAGTCTGCTCCGGCGTTACCATCGGCCAAGGCAGCGAAATCCGCGAGAGCATCATTATGCCCGGAGCTAGAATCGGGAGGAATGTTACGATTCATCGCGCCATCATTGGCGAAGGGGCCATCATTCATGACGGAGCCGTTATAGAACGACTGGATGATGAAATAGCGGTCGTCGGTCCAGGCGAAGCCATAACCCTCATCTCATCGATGACTCAGAGGCACAAAACCGAGCCTTTAGTAAACCTAAACGACCTAGCTGACAAAACGACGTCAACATTGACATTATAGTTAAAACATAAAAAGGTCTTGCGCTAGAATGAAACCATTCGAAGCGCGAGACCTTTTTTGTTCGCTGTTCTATCCATGCTCAATTCGATGTATAAAGCTCTTTGGATGACGCCGCTCGCGTCTCACCAGTCTCTACCGCTTCAATGGCACTGGCCTGACCGATCTCAGCGCCAACTGCTGCACTTATAGCTGTATCATCTGTCAAAGCTTCCGTTTCCTCACTGCCTATATTTCGATGCCGCAGGCCGCTTACAGCAAGCTTTGTCTTATCGGCAATTTGCATGGCCTGACCGCCTATTTGCTTCGCGAAGCGTTCAGTCGTACCACTGACTTGCCCTGCAACCTTAACCGTCGTGTCGCTTACCTTCTGCGCTCCTGCCGAAATATCCTGACGCAGCTCTTTGCCGGCTTTCGGCGCTAGCAGCAATGCAGAAATTGAGCCTACAATCCCCCCTGCTATTGCGCCAAGCAAAAATCCCTTTGGTTGTTTACGTGTTGACATATTGATCGCTCCCTTCATTCTATGTGTGCTCTTCGTCGCGGCTTTTTGAAGCGGATACCGATTCGGATACGGGCTCATGCTCATCACATGCTGATCTTCGGTTAGTTTGCCACAGCTGCCAAGCCGCCATTCCGAGCTCAGCCCATTCCAGTGCTTCACCTGCTTGCCGCTTTGCCGCCGACCGCTTCGCATGCTGCTCAGCCGATTCAGATAACACGGATGTGACGCGCTCGACTGCCGATGTTGTATGTGCGATCGCACCCCCGACATGCCCTGCCGCTTCAAACAGCCTGCTAGCTGCTTGAAGCTGTTGATTAGCTCCTTGAAGCGTCTCCTCCGCTCGCTGGACAAGAGCGCTCAGCTCCGCTGTCAGCTTATGAAGATCCTGCTGCATCGCAGCAGCTGACGCTTGCACCAGCATCAATCGCCCTAGTGCCGTCCGCAATGCCATTAGTATGCCCGCCACTAAAAAAACAAATGCGCCTGCGGCAATAGCCGCGCTCCACGCGATGACCATGCCTCTCCCTCCCTATCCCGCTGTAAATTGCAAAGCAATAGGTTAGCCCGACTAGACGAATGCCCACTTGCGTAATGACAGTATAAGCAGTATGGGCTCGTCTTGACACAACATAATTAAATTACCATTTATTCTAATTGATTCCATGGTTAAATCAATAAAAAATAGGCTGCCTCAGCAAAATCCTCTTGGATCGCCAAAACAACCTATGTCCGTTATTAAACTCGTTAACCGATTCGATAGCTGCACTTGCCCCCGCCCTTAGCCAAACATTCTGTTCGCTCTACGGGCACGTCAAGCAATGCCTTGAACAAGGAAAGCTCGCATTTGCAAGCTTGCTGATACTTGCCGGCAACCTGCGCAATCGGACAATTATATTCGTACAGCATATAGCTGCCATCGCTTAGTGACTCGACGTCCACCATATAACCGCCGGCATTTTGAATAGAGGCCAGCTCGCTAATTCTCTGCTCCAAGCTTTTGTCCGTCATACGCGGCTCATAGCGTTCGAGCAGCTTCTTCTTCCGGCCTTCAAACATCCGCTCAATCAGCACCGCAGTTTCCGGGTCATCCGCCAGCTCATCAAGTAAATCTAACGCAAGCAAATGATATTTTTTTGGAAAAAGCTCATCCGCTTCAGCTGTAAGCTCGTAGACATGGAGCGGTCTTCCCATCGCTTGACGAACAGATACAATGCTCACGCTGCCTTCTTTCTCGAGGACATACATATGCCGCCGAATCGCCATTTCCGTTAGCTCAAGCTCCTGTGACAATTCGGCGGCGCTCATTCTGCCGCCTGTCTTAAGAAGCACCAATAATCGCTCGCGCGTCGTTCCGTCGCCACGAGACTCCACCAAAATACCGGCTTCGCGTTCTGCACCGCTGCGCTTCAACCCTTCACCACCCCTGCAGGCTTGATAGCGTCATTGTAACGTACTTTGTTGCTTTCGTAAATTAACAAACATTTCTGCTGCTGTCCTCTAGAGCTCGCGCTCCAAGTATTCCTCCACCGCCAGCTTGTAAGCCGGTAATAAGGAGGAGAGTGTCCTGCACAAAGGATGAAGCTCGCCTCTTGTCCATAGATGATAGTCCTGTACGAGCGGCTTGCGCAATTTCACCAGCTCAATCAGCGTATTCAGCATGTCCGCTGGAAATACGCCTTCCTCGCCAGTAATCTCGATGATGTCCTCATAGCTGCTCGCATCCCGCATAATAAATCCGTCGATTAGAAAGCTGCCGACATCCGTTACCGTTTCTATAGCTAAATGGAGTGCTCTTTCCTGCGCCAGGCCCTCCAGCATGCTGCCATGCCAATTATCCGCAAACGATTGCATCGTTGATGCGATGCCAGGCAGCGTCTCCAGCCTAATTGCAATTTGTTCGCGATTTACGTAATACATTGATCAATCGCCCGCCTTCAATCTTGTTTCTTTTTTTTCGCTCTTCGTTTTAACCAAGCTACCATAATAACGCTGCTGAGAATAATGACCAGCAAGTAAGTCAATATTTCATACACGTCCCTCATATCATCCATAAAACGTTAACCCGCCTCTCAGCTTTCGAAATCGACGGCCACAGATGCTTCTCGAACCTGCTGCATATGCTCGATTACTTTTTTATGTACAGGATGCACCTGATAAGCCTCCAATGCTTCCATTGATTCAAATTTTGTAACAAGTGCGATGTCATAAGAACGCTCAGAGTGCAAAACATCAATACCGACCTCAATCGACTTCAGCACATCAATTTTGCCCTCCATATCCTTCAATATTTGTGCAGTGCGAGCAACGCTCTCAGCGCTACCATCCTTCAATTTAAAACAAACGATATGAGTAATCATTTTTAATTCCTCCTTTGATTTATCGCATGGCTTTTATCCTTTTGTCACATAATAACCTAAGCAGTCGCATTACGGCAATCTTTAACGCGAAGGAGACTAGACGTCATGCGTTATCCCGTTACCATCGCAGCTACCCTTATCGGGGTTGCGATTTGCTTATTTAACTACACAGGCTATGACCCGCACAACTTTGTTTTCTTCATGCTGAGCATACCTGCATGGATTGTCGATTTGTTCGTCGATGTGCATGAGGTTAGTGTACTGTTTATGTACGTACTTACCATTATCTCATGGGCACTGCTTGGTTATATTGCCGATGTACTCATCGCCCGCGGACGCGAGCAGGATTCACCGCGCCGCACAGCAAGATAGCTGTCATTTCAACAAAAAGGAGCCTCGCGGCTCCTTTTTTGCATATTTACTGTTGTCCTACGCTGCTTCGATGATCAGCTTGGACTGCATCGTAGCATGTCCTTGACCGCATGGAATCGAGCAGTAAATAACGTACTCCCCAGGCTCAGTAAATTCCAAATCGGTTTCTGGGTTGTCGTTGTCCAAAACGACTTGAAGCTCATCAATGTGAACACCATGAATACCACTCTTATTCTGAAGCTTCAATCTTACTTTGTCGCCAACCTTTGCCGTATACACCTCTTGATCAAATACGAAATCATTTGATGCCACAACCTTCATCAGTGTCATACCCTCTGGCAATGAGGCTGCTTCATCGACCGGTCTCTCAGGCAGTGCGAATGTGAGCAAATATACGCCCAGCAACGACGCTGCTGTCATCAAAATAAACATAATCCACTTGTGCATTGCTATGTGCTCCCCTTTGCGATCATAATGTCTACCTCTTATATTACATAAGATCGTCCGAAGTTCTCAACCTTAAACTACAGAAAAAGGAAAAGTTTTTTTGCGTTTTTGACAAAACCATGAACAATTTCAAGTCCTGCAGGATAAATACTGCTTCAAGACGCGTTCGGACTCCGCCTTAACAAAACCCCAAAGCATAAAAAAATGATGATGGTAGCCGCGGCACATATAGTTGGCATGCAAGCCATCCGTCTGGCGCTTCTCCTCATATACTTTAATGCCCATCTCGCGAAATTGTCTTCTTATCGCAGCAAGATCAAGCAATACGCGATCCTGCATCCCTCTCAGCATCGATTCGTAGAACCTCGGCAGCTTGATTGCCGAGGTGCCGATGACTTTAATATCATGATCCAAAATCCGCATCACAATCCCGAGCAGCACATAGCGCTTAACGAGCCCCAGCTCCTCCTCGGTCTGTATGGGCGTATGCGGTGCCGTCTTCACCCCGCCTCGGGCTTCTTCCTCATTAGCGGCCATTGCCACCCCTCCACATCAGAACGTATGTTCTTATTATAGTCAGGGACGGCTGTTTCATGCAAGTAAAATTGCACATTGAAAAATATTCGGCATGCTACGTCAAGCGACCGAGCCCGGATCATCTGAAAATTGGCTATTATAAAGCTCTGAATAAAACCCGCCTTTCTCCAGGAGCTCCTCGTGTGTACCCTTCTCGATAACGTCGCCATGATTCATGACCAGAATAATATCGGCGTCCTTAATCGTTGACAAACGGTGAGCAATAACAAAGCTTGTGCGACCGTCCATTAGACGGCCCATCGCCTTCTGAATTTGCGCTTCCGTTCTCGTATCGACGCTGCTTGTCGCCTCATCGAGAATAAGGATGGCCGGATCCGCAAGTATCGCCCTGGCAATCGTAAGCAGCTGCTTCTGCCCCTGTGAGATGTTGGAGGCATCCTCATTGAGCAAGGTGTCATACCCATTAGGCAGCGTTCGAATGAAATGATCGGCATGCGCGGCTTGTGCCGCTTCAATAATATCCGCTTCGCTAGCCCCTTCGCGGCCATATGCGATATTATCGCGAATCGTTCCGTTGAAGAGCCATGTATCCTGAAGCACCATACCGAACAGCATCCGAAGCTCGCCTCTCTTCATCTGCGTAATATTTACGCCGTCTATCGTAATGCTGCCATCATTTATTTCATAAAACCGCATTAGTAAATTGACAAGCGTCGTCTTGCCGGCGCCGGTGGGACCTACTATAGCAACGGTCTGTCCCTGTTTCACATCAATGCTCATATCGCCAATAAGCGCAGTATCCGTCTTATAGCCGAACTTAACATGCTCGAAGCGGACATCGCCCTTAGGCGATCTGAGCGCGACCGCCTCCTGATCACTCGGTTCAGACGCCTCCTCCTGCTCGTCCAGCAGCTCGAACACCCGCTCCGCCGATGCAATCGTCGATTGAATAATGTTTGCGATATTCGCCGTCTGGGTTAAAGGCTGAGAGAATTGCCTTGCGTATTGAATAAACGCTTGGATATCTCCAATTTTAATCGCTTGACGCGTTACAAGAATACCTCCAACAACACTAATTAGCACGTATCCGATATTGTTAATAAACCCCATTAAGGGCATCATAATACCGGTAATGAATTGCGCCTTACGGCCGGAATGGTAGAGCCGGTCATTAATTTCATCAAATGCGGCAATCGATTTTTGCTCGCGTCCGAAAGCTTTAACAATTTTGTGACCGGTATACATTTCCTCAACATGTCCGTTCAATATTCCCAGCTCTTCCTGCTGTGATTTGAAATAGCCCTGCGACCGGGAAGCAATGGCTTTCACTACAACAAAGCTAAGCGGCAGCGTAAGCAGTAAAATAACGGTCAGCAGCGGACTGATCGTCAGCATCATAATGATAACGCCGATTAGCGTCGCGATAGAAGTGATAAGCTGTGTCAAGCTCTGCTGCAGCGTATTGCTGATGTTATCCACATCGTTTACTGTTCTGCTTAAAATTTCGCCATGCGTGCGGGAATCGAAGAATGAGAGCGGAAGCTTGGCAAGCTTCACGTTCACATCGCTGCGAAGTTCATAAACCGTTTTCTGGGCTACACCCGCCATCACATACTGCTGCACATAAGCAAACAGCGAGCTTAGCAAATATAGACCAATCAAAATAAGCACAATCTGCATTATCGCCTCAAAATCAACGCCGCCATTCATGATGCCTTCAAAAATTTCAGTCGTTGCATCTCCCATCAGCTTCGGACTGACGATTGAGAACACGGTGCTTAGCAGCGCCATCAGCACAACGATGATCAACTTCGTCCGCTGCGGTTTTAAATAAGCGAGTAATCTGCGAAGCGTGCCTTTGAAATCCTTTGCCTTCTGAACCTTCATGCCAAGCGCCCCCATCGGTCCAGCCCCGTGCCCCATTGGCCCTCTGCCGGGAGGACCGAAGCCAGGCCCGCCTCCTGTTGCATGCGGCCTTTTATCCTGCGGACGGTCACTCATGCAATCTCCTCCTCTGACAGCTGCGAGGATACGATTTCGCGATACACCTCGCATGCCTGCAACAATTCGCTATGCGTGCCGATGCCTGCAATCTCTCCTTCATCCAGCACAATGATTTTATCAGCGTGGATAACGGTGCTTACCCGCTGCGCCACAATAATGACCGCGGCATCCCGCGTCTCTTCCTTCAGCGCCGCTCTCAGCTGCGCATCGGTCTTAAAGTCGAGGGCAGAGAAGCTGTCATCGAATATATAAATTTCCGGCCGCCTTACCAGCGCCCTGGCAATGGAAAGCCGCTGCTTCTGACCGCCCGACACGTTCGTGCCGCCCTGGGCGATGACCGTATCGAATCCATCCGGCATTTCCGCAATGAAAGATGCTGCTTGAGCAATTTTCGCCGCATGGCTAACCTCTTCGTCCGAGGCGTCCTCTTTGCCGTAGCGGATATTTTCGCTGATCGTCCCTGTAAATAATACTGCTTGCTGAGGCACGTAACCTATCTTTGCCCGCAAGCTTTGCTGCGTAAGGTTTCGAATGTCCATGCCGTCAATCCGCACGCTGCCGGCCTCCACGTCATAGAAGCGGGGAATAAGATTTACGAGCGTGGACTTCCCTGAACCGGTCCCGCCAATAATCGCTGTCGTCTCGCCCCGTACCGCAGTGAACGAGATGCCCGACAACGCCGGTTTTTCCGCGCCCGGATAGCTGAAGGTAACCTCTCTGAATTCAACTGTCCCCTCTTTGACCTCTCTTCCCGTCGTTTGTCCGGTCGCCGCTGCATCCTGAATACCGGGCTTCATGCCAAGCACCTCGTTAATTCGAGCCGCCGATACAGAAGCGCGGGGCAGCATAATGAACATCATCGCCACCATAATAAGCGAAAACATAATTTGCATCGCATATTGTAGAAAAGCCATCAGATCCCCAATCTGCATATCGTTATTGCTGATCCGGATACTTCCGAACCATAAAATTGCCACGCTCGAAAAATTCAGAATGAGCATCATGATCGGCATCATAAACGCCATAATTTTGTTCACCTTGATCGCGGTCTCGGTCAGATCCTTATTCGCCGCGTCAAAGCGACGCTGCTCGAAGCCTGTCCGATGGAATGATCGTATGACGCGAATGCCCGTCAAGCCTTCACGAAGCACTAAATTCAGCTTATCGATTTTGAGCTGCATCGCTTTGAACAGCGCCACGCTTCTGGAACCGATCCACAGGATAGCTCCTGCCAGCACCGGCACAACAACAACGAAAACAAGCGACAGCGTCGCATCTTTGGAGACGGCCATAATAATGCCTCCGATACACATCATCGGCGCCATCACCATCATACGCAAAATCATAATCAGCACCTGCTGCACCTGTGTCACATCATTCGTCGTTCTCGTAATGAGCGATGCCGTTCCGATTTTATCGAATTCCTGCAGGGAGAAGTGCTCAACATGGCTGAACAGCTTGCTGCGAATGCGCTTGCCGAAGCTTGAGGCAATCGATGAGGAATAGTAACTGGCCGCTATCGAAAAAAGCACCCCAGCAGCAGTAACAAGCAGCATCAATCCGCCCAGCCTCAGTATATAACCCGTATCTCCTTCTAAAATGCCAATGTTTACAATATCGGCCATCAACGTGGGCAAATAGAGCTCTGACAGCGATTGCAAAAAAACGAGCAGAAACACGAAAGCGATCATTAGCCGGTATGTCTTTAGGTTGTTTCGAAAAATTTTTAACAGGACGCATCATCTCCGCTCATCTTCTATGCATTGCTAATTCTCATTCTAGCATAGCAATTTCATGAAATTCAAAGAAGGCTAAGCGGCAAAACGAGTAGTCTTATAAATACAAAAGGAATCATCGCTGTATTGGGCGTGATTCCTTCGGTGCTTCTTATTCAGCTTCGCCTGCTTTTCCTGCAAATTCGGCGTGCGTCTCATCGTTGGATTAACGCCCTGCCAGCTTCCCCTCAGTATTTCTGGCGTCAACTGTCCTTGCCGGACCAGCTTTTGTCTTGCTTTTTTCGCTTTGCTTATGGCCATTACCGTTGCCTCCTGAGCTGTATTTTGCATCCTAAACGAGCTTCACTTTATTATATGCTTAATATCGGTTTCATGGAAGATCCTGCTGCCGCAGCAGCGAGAAGATAAGCAGATCCATAAAACGGCCTTTCTCAAACTCATATTTCCTCATCTGGTCTTCTTGGTGAAAGCCAAGCTTTGTCAGCAGTCTGATCGAAGCTATATTCGCAGGCTCCACCTTAGCCTCGATCCGATTCAGACCCATCTCCCGGAACCCAAATGCTACAATCCGCGCTGCAGCCTCTGCCATCATTCCTTGTCTCCAGAAGCTTGGAGTCAGGTCATACCCTATCTCCGTCCGGCTGTTTTCCTTAGAATAATTAAGAAAACCGCAGCTCCCAATCACTTTGCCGGATTGTTTCTCTTCCATTACCCAGCGCAGTCCGATTTGCCGCGTGAAAATTTCCCAATGCCAATACATTTCCTGCACCGCATCCTCCTGCGTCGAGAATGGAGATAGCGGGGTGTACCGCATAACCTCCTTGTTGGAATAAAGCTCAAAAATATCCCGAACGTCCCACTCCTCCGACTTGCGCAAAATAAACCGATCCGTTTCCAATTGTGGAAATGATTGAAATGAGAACATCGTATTCATGTCTACTTCAGTCCCTTCAAAGCTGCGTAACTGCATAATTCATGTTCAAGAGTCTTTCTTTTTAATACCCTATATACTGCTGCTCCACCCAAAGAATGACCAATCAGCCATTCAAAAAGTAGAAGCCAACCTCTGACTCCCGTTAAATTTTTCTGATCCATCCTTATAAAATTGTTCATTTAACCGCATCCAATTGTGATAATATGTAGAGGTGATCATAAGTATAATCATGCTATACCCAATTGGAGGAGGAATAGATATGTCAATTACTTTCAAACAAATGGTGGCAAAAGCTCGTGAGAATGTACCTGGTGTTACTTCTGCAGAGGCTAGAGAGAAGATTAATGCCAACCCGAATACCTTTGTTATTGACGTGCAGGATGCAGACGCTGCAGGCGCATGCGGCTTGATTCCAAGCAGCGCGAATATATCATTGGGAATGCTGGGCATCCGTGCGGATCTGGAACTTCCTGAGCAAATGAGAGATTCACGCCTAGCAGATAGAAACCGCCCTGTTCTAGTCACTTGCGGAGCCGGTGGACAGGCTGCGCTTGGAGCTTATCTTTTACAACAAATGGGCTTTACAGACGTAGCATACATAGACGGAGGAACCACAGCGTGGAAGGCTGCCGGTTTTGAGGTTGAATAATTAGATCTAAATGGCTATGTAAAAAGGTCAGTCTGCTGATGCAAACTGACCTTTTATAGTTCTATTGTAAAAGCGCAGCACAACCTGTTTTATGACCTTTAGGTTCAGCTTCTAATGTACAAAATACATTAGAAGCAAAAAAGAAGTGCTCTAATCATAGGCCTACGTTATGATTTGTTTTTGAACTGATGAAATTTCACAAGCATATCTGATACAGCATCGATAGTAAGCGGTTTGCTCATGTAATTATCCATACCTTCTGCTAAATATCTTTCTCGATCTCCTTTTAATGCATTCGCCGTAACTGCGATAATATAAGGGCATCCCTCTGGCTTTAATGTTTCTCTTATCACTTTTGTCGCTTCAACACCACTCATCTCAGGCATTTGAATGTCCATAAAGATCATATCATACGTTTCGTATGCAACGGTTTGAATTACTTCTTTTCCGTTCGCGGCAATGCTTGCATCGTAACCAAGCTTCTTGAGCATTTTTTGTAACACCAGCTGATTGATTCGATTATCTTCAGCAATTAGAATTTTTAGAGACTTCGTTTCTCCTTGATTTCCTTCATCTGAAGCATCCTCTCGGACGGCATCTCGCTGTATTTCTTGCCAAAAATTGGCTGTGAATACGAAAACTGCCCCTGGTCCATCCGCAGGCTCAACCCATATATTTCCTCCCATGAGTTCTATGAGCCTTTTGCTGATGGCTAAGCCTAACCCGGTTCCTTCTACATTTCGCGTCATAAAATGCTCTGCCTGATAGAAGGGTTCAAATAAATGCTGGCGCTGTTCTTGGGGAATGCCGATCCCGGTATCTTTTATTGTAAACTGAATTTGCACCTGGTTATGGTCACAAATCTTATTTTGCACGGAAATGGCAACACTGCCGCTATACGTGAACTTAATCGCATTCCCTATCACATTAATAAGCACTTGTCTTAACCGATTAGAGTCCCCGGTCACATGCTGGGGAACTTCAGGACTAACCGTTACGGTCATTTCTAATTTTTTTTCCCGTACCTTGGGCGATAAGAGTTCAATCGTTTCTGTAATACAGTCCCTCATATTAAAAGGTTCTTCATTTAACGCTGTCTTGCCAGATTCAATCTTGGAAATGTCCAAAATGTCATTTATAAGGGTAAGCAGCTTATCTCCGCTTTTTTTGATAATATCTGCATATTCTTTTTGTTGTTCGTCCAATTCTGTCGTTTCCAGAAGCAAGTCTGTCATGCCAATGACCCCGTTCATCGGGGTTCGAATTTCATGACTCATCATAGCTAAAAATGCACTTTTTGTTTGGTTCATCCTCTCTGCCGTTTCCTTCTCAATCAATAGCTTCTTTTGCTCCGTAATATCCTTAGCAATAATATAATAACCGACTGATTGCTTATTAATAATGATGGGCGCTATCGTAGTTAACACCTCAACCTGATGACCATCTTTATGATTAATTTTATCAATATTTCTTTCAATAGCCGCAAGGTCCCTAGTATCCGAACGTAATTTGCTGAGATTGTCCACACCTATAAATGTTGAAATGCTCAAACTAACCATCTCTTTAACACGATAACCCGTCAGCTGTTCTGCGACTGGATTAGTGTTAATAATATTGCCTTCCAAATCAAGCGAGATGATTGCATCATGGTTGTACTTTTTTAACGATGTATATCGTTCAATGCTTTCTTCCAGTTTCAATTCTGCTTTTTTTCGTTCCGTTATTTCTTGCGTAGTTCCAATCACCTTCACAGGTGTTCCTATTTCGTCAAATTTTACCGACAAGCGTATATGTAAATACTTAACCGATTCATCAGGCTGTAAATTACGAAATTCAAAATCAAATGCATTCCCTTTCATGGCTTGTGCAAAGCAATCTAAATAGCGCTGCTGATCCTCTGGATGAATTAGATGGATGAGCTCGTCATTAGAGATGAGGTTTTTTTTGTCTAAACTGAATATTTTATAGCATTGATCAGATAATGTTACTTTATTTTGGAGGATATCCCATTCCCAGCTGCCAAGCGACGCAATTTGCTGTGCCTCGGCAAGATTATCCTCATAATTCTTTCGCTCCGTAATATCTCGCGCTATACCCAATACTTTCTGTACGTTGCCATGTTCATCTCTGATCGTTTTAATCGTTGTTTCAAACCAGATGTAGTTGCCATTTTTGTGACGCACACGACAAGAAAACAAATCATTGTCCGCATACGTTGTAGCTTGCATCACTTTCAAGTCATCAGGATGATAAAGCTCAAAATTAGCTTTACCGATGACCTCTTCCGGCTCATAGCCCAATAGTTCACGGATGGACGGAGAAACATAACGAGTTACGCCATCAGGGGTGATGTAGGTGATAAGATCTAATACATTTTCGGAAATAAGCTTAAATAATTCCCTGTATTCAAGCAATTCAAGCTCAGCATTTTTTTTTTCAGAAATATCAACAATATGAGTTAAAAAATACAAAGGGGCTCCTAACGTTTCATCACGAACTAGAGCAACATGTATACCCGTCCAAACCATATTGCCATTTTTTTGTATGTATCGTTTTTCCATCTCATAAAACGAGGAACCGCCATCCAACGCTTCTTTTCTGAGATCATTATTTTTTTCTAACTCGTCGGGGTGAGAAATGTCCCTAAACGTCAAACGCTTTAATTCCTCTTCTGTATACCCTAATATTTTACAAGCCATAGGATTAACCTTTATCCAACTTCCATCAATCGATACCAAGGCAATCCCAATTGGGGCGCGTGTGTATAACTGTTCAAAGAACGTATGATGATCGATCTGTAATTTGTCCAAATAAAGTCCCCCCCATCGCGAATATACCATTTACTCACAAAAAAATTCCTAATTATTAGTATACTATTTAAAAGTACAAAAGAAAGTTTTATATTTGATAGTATATCCCCCAGCAGACGTTGGATGGCATTCCCACTTTGCTTCCTGTCTTAATCCTCGTACATGTTCTCCTCGTCCGCAATGCTTTGAATATCCTCAGAGCTGATACTGATGTACGTGTAGCCCTCCGCCTGCTGCTTCTTCAGCGCTTTTTCCTTGAAAAACCGCGGACTGCCTTCACCTGCGTCTTCATCGTAAACGAGCAGGATGCCATCCGTTTTCCGGAACAACAGCTCGTCCCGCGCTGTGAACTGCCAGATGCCGCTGTACGGCTGATTGCTGACCGCCGCGTAATAATCGACTCCTTTTAACACCTGCTGGTAAAACTCCTTCTTATCGTCCTTCCATTTCTCTTCCGGATTGCTGTATGCGGACAGGATCGAGAGCCTCAACTGAGGATAGATCTCCTTGAGCGAAATGACGACCTCGCATGCCCAGAGATCAACACCGTATTGGCCGGGAGTGATGACCCATTCCAGTCCGTCTTCGATAAGCGGGACAAGCTTGGCCGTTAATATTTTTTTGATATAAACGATTCCCTCATGCTTCTGGCTAAAAATATTAAGCTCATGCGCGCGATAACCGGTAACGAGCAAGTTTTTCATGCGTTCAACGCCTTTTCGGATAATTATGGTTTACATCTCTCCAGTGTATGCTATAGTAGAAAAAAAACAAATTGAATATCGAATTTAATTCACTAGGGGAGTCTACCGACTGAGACGGAGCGCATGCTCCGGACCCTTGGAACCTGATCTGGATCATTCCAGCGGAGGGAAGTGGAGCAGACACTTTCATACATGCGCGCATGCGTTTTTGAAAATAATGACCGCTCGTTTCCTTTTGGAGACGGGCGGCTTTTTTTATAGAAGCTGACGCTAATTTGTAGAGACATAAACGGAGGAGAACATCCATGGCGACTCTAATCCATACAAACGAAAATGTTGAAACTGCACATAAAGCATTGACAATAGCCGGCTCGGACAGCGGCGGCGGCGCAGGTATTCAAGCGGATCTGAAAACATTCCAGGAGCTTGGCGCATATGGCATGTCCGTCATAACCGCTGTCACTGCGCAAAACACGCTAGGCGTGCAAGGTGTATATCCGATGGAGGCTGAGGCGGTCAGCATGCAGCTAGATTCGATTGGCGAGGACCTGACGCCTAATGCAGTCAAGACAGGAATGCTGTACAGCGCTGAAATCATTCAATTGATCGCGGACAAAATAGCCTTATATCAGTGGAGAAATCTGGTGATCGACCCCGTCATGGTCGCCAAAGGCGGCTCTCCTCTTCTTCAGCAGACTGCTATTCAATCACTAATAAAGCATTTGGTGCCGCTCGCGCTAGTCACAACTCCTAATATCCCGGAGGCCGAGCTGCTTACGAGAATGGCAATCCGCACACTAAGCGACCGAGAGGAAGCGGCAAAGCAAATGATTCAAATGGGCTCGCGATATGTCGTCATCAAAGGCGGACACGATACGGGCAGCCGGCTCGTCGATCTTGTGTATGACGGCGATCGCTTCACTTATATGGAGAGCGATCGTATCGATACCCGCCATACTCATGGCACCGGCTGCACCTACTCAGCCGCTCTAACAGCCGGGCTGGCAGCCGGCAAAACCGTAACGGAAGCAATTGAAACCGCAAAAAGCTTCATTCAAGCGGCGATCGAGGATCAGCTCGGCATTGGCGGCGGACATGGACCGACGAATCATTTCGCTTATCGTCGAATTCGCGTCTGATGGCTCAAAAAAAAAAAGAGCACTTGAGCTGCCGATTGCGGCATCGTTCAAGTGCTCTTTCAAATGCTAGCGATTGTCGACCTTCTCTGGGTAAAGATCGTGGTTCATGAGACGGTGCTCCGCCATCGACTCATATTTAGTGCCGGGTTGACCCCAGTTGCAGTAGGGATCGATGGAAATGCCGCCGCGCGGCGTGAACTTGCCCCAAACCTCGATGTAACGGGGATTCATGAGCGCGATGAGATCATTCATAATGATATTCATACAGTCCTCATGAAAATCGCCGTGATTACGGAAGCTGAACAAGTACAGCTTGAGCGACTTGCTTTCGACCATTTTGCGGTCGGGGATGTAAGAGATATAGATGGTCGCAAAATCCGGCTGCCCCGTCATCGGACAAAGACTCGTAAATTCCGGACAGTTAAATTTAACGAAATAATCCCGATTCGGATGCTTATTATCAAACGCCTCCAGCACGGACGGCGTGTAATTGAATAAATATGAGGTTCCTTGGTTGCCGAGCAGCGTTATGCCGCTCAGCTCTTCCTTGCTTCTGCCTTCCATGGTAGCTTCCGCCCTTCTTGTTTTATAGGTGTTAAACGCCCTTCTTATTGCCCCATACCCATGTATGAAGCTGAGGCAGCACATGCACCCGCTTCAAATCCGGATCAGGCATGACGCGCTCGATCAGCCACTCATAGCGCTCCAGCAGGTACGGAAGCATACGGTTCGGCTCCGTTTCCTGCAGATTGGCGTTGCCTGCCTGCACGTAGAATGGAACCTGCGGGTACCGCAAATGAACAAATGTCGCATATTCGAGGTCGATCTCATCGAACACGACCGTTTTTACGGAAAAGCTTCTCGAGCGTTCGTTCAGCTTACCGACAATGTCATCGAGTATACTCCAGTCGGTTTTCATACCGGAGCTTGGAGGCTTGGGAGAAAGCGTCAGCTCATCGATGCTCCAAAACCAATCCTGCCAGCGGCTACCCTGCGTCTCCAGCGCGACACTCATCCCTTCCTCATGAAGAAGATTGACTAACGCCCCAAGCTGCGGCAGCAGTGCCGGGTTACCTCCGGATATCGTCACATGTTCAAACGTGCTGCCCCCGGTTTCTTTAAGTTGTTCCACAATATCATGTGCCGTCAGCATGCGAATATCGTCCTTTGCGCTGCCGTCCCAGGTAAAGGCGGAATCACACCAGGAGCAGCTGTAATCGCAGCCTGCCGTGCGCACGAACATCGTTTTGCGGCCTATCACCATGCCTTCTCCTTGCACGGTCGGCCCGAATATTTCAATAACAGGGATTCGTTTCTCGCTAGTCGTCATGCGATCCCGCCTTCCGCTTAGGACGATAAATGCAATAGCTCGTCGGCGTTTCACGCAAATACACCTGTACGCACTGCGCGCCGTTTGTCACACCGTCCAAATGCTTCTGCACAAGCTCGCAAATGGTACGAGCCACCACCTCGGTTGTCGGGAAAAGCGCTGGATTGTCATCGCTGAAGTTCGATGTGTCATCATTCAGCACGGTGTGGTCGAATCGGTCGTGGATCAGCTTTTTGATGATGCCGAAGTTTACGAGAAAGCCTGCCGAATCGAGCTCGTCGCCTGCTATCGTTACGTTTGCAAAATACGTATGACCATGCATTTGACGGCATTTTCCCGCTTCCTCCGCAGGAATATAGTGAGCCGCAGCAAAATGGAAATCTTTATTAAGCTCATATTGAAAAGGATGATTAACGGCTGGATAAATTTGCTGCAGCATCAGGAGTCCGCCTCCTGACTGTCGCGGATTGTCAAATAATCGTTTAGCCCTTTTTGGCGCAGCAGACATGCTGGGCATTGTCCGCAGCCGTCGGCCACGATGCCGTTATAGCAGGTTAAGGTCCGCGTCCTCACGAAATCGAACGCCCCATGCTCGTCGGCCAGCGCCCACGTCTCCGCTTTGTTCAACCACATGAGCGGCGTATCGATGACAAACGGATAGTCCATCGATAGATTCAGCGTCACATTCAGCGATTTTACAAAAACGTCCCTGCAGTCGGGATATCCGCTAAAGTCCGTCTCGCACACGCCAGTGACGATATGGTTAGCGCCAATTTGCTTGCCCAGAATAGCTGCGAAGGTGAGGAAAAGCAGATTGCGTCCGTCGACAAAGGTTGTCGGGAGCTCGCCTTCCTTTTGTTCAATGGCGATATCATTTCTAGTGAGTGCGTTCGGCGCCAGCTGGCCCAGCAGCGACATATCGAGAATATGATGCTTGATGGAGAGCTCAGCCGCAATGCTCGCTGCGCATTCCAGCTCCTGCATATGCCGTTGTCCATAGTTGAAGGTAACAGCCTCAACCTCCTCGAATCGTTCCATCGCCCAGAAAAGGCATGTCGTGCTATCTTGGCCGCCGCTAAATACAACGATTGCTTTATCTTTTTTCATGCTCTTCTTCCTCTCTTGAATGAGAAGACAGAGATTGCCCGAATTCCTTCTTTGCTCGCTAAAAAAAACCAAAGAAACAGCGCGAAGCGGTGAAGCCCTCCTCGCGCCGAACGCAAAAACGACGATGTCTCCTTACGGGACAATCGTTTTGCATAGTTTTTTATAGAGGGAGTTCGCGAACCTCTCCCGGAAGCCCATCATGTCTAAGCACGAGACACCGGAATTTCTTCTTCAGTTGTTCATCATCTAGTACTATAGCACAGTGAACGCAGGATGGGAACAGAAAGGTTTTTTACAGCGCAATCTCTTGCAGCTGTTCAAGCGACAGCAGCATATGCTCGATGAGCTCTGGCAAATCCTCCATTTGCTCCTCGGTAATTTTACGATTAAAGCTGAGCTCGATCGTATTCGAATAAACAGGCGGCGACATGCCATGAACATAGCTGATCGTTTGGGTTGGCGCCGTATCCGGCTGCCAAACCCGCTGGAGAATTTGCTCTGCTTGCTCGCAAGAAAGCTGCACATCGTTTATCTTCATATAAAAGCGCAGTCGCAGCGTACATGCCGGAGTTTCTCCTTTCAGCTCCAAAATTTCGGCTGCCAGATCCTTAAGCGACGCACGCAGCTGTATCTCTGCAGTGACGCCGCTGCGATCCGCCAGCGCAAACTGCAGCGCGAACTCTCTGGACATCACCGCCAGCTCAAGCCGATCCCGGCGATTCGTGATGTCTATTCTTCGGTCCAGATTGTCTAAGTCATAAAGCTGATTCTCAAAGGCTACCTTCAGATTTTCAAATACTGTCGGGTCAAACATGATGCCTCCCTCGCTTATCCTGCTATGTTGTTGCAGCTATTATAACAGAAAATAGAGCCGCTCTTCGTTGGAACGTATAAGTCGAGTGGCTACAAAGTACCTCGACAACTACCTTGTATGGTTCTTGTTTGTAGACAGTCGAGGACATGAAAGCAGCAAACAGAACATCAATGATATGCTTATTTCTTCGTTTGCTTTTGAAATGCCCGAAATATTTAATAGTATCCGTTTGTCAGCTTTAAATTGGGCAAGTTAACGACAAAGGGGCTGGAAAAGTTTATAATATTCTTAGAGTTGAGCAGAGTTGAGTATAGAAAGGTGAGCTGAGAAAATGGCGCAAATTAAAGTTTATGGGGTTAACGAGAAGTTGAATCTTATTAAGGAAAACCTTTCGGAGGTAATCCACTCTTGTGTAGTTGATGCTTTTCAATTCCCTCCAGACAAAAGGTTCCATCGGTTTTTCCCAATGCAGAAAGAAGACTTTATTTTTGCAAATGGTCGTTCAGATGCGTATACAATCATTGAAGTCAGTATTTTTGAGGGAAGGTCAGTAGAGGCTAAAAAACAGCTAATTAATCTGTTATTCCAGCGAATTGGCGAATATGTGGGTATTACGCCGAATGACCTTGAAATTACGATTTTTGAAACCCCAATACAAAACTGGGGAATCAGGGGAGTGCCCGCAGACGAACTGCAATTAAACTATAAAGTGAATGTTTAAAAATGTTGAGCAGCCGAAAAGGGCTGCTCTTTACTTTCATATGAAATCAACAATAAATTTTAACAGAGCCTTAAAAATAAGGTAAGCGGTGACAAGCCAAGCTCGCGAATACCCTCGGCTACGAGTCCGGCGACCAATATGCCGCCATGCTCTTGGAAATGCGTTTCATCCTGCGCGCCTTCGACGGCTCATCCCCAAGCTCCTCATACAACGCTTTACTTTTCGCAGCGAGATCGAGTCATTGCAGCACCTTCCTATGCGTTTGATAGGCCAAACTCACTCCTTATGTTATCACTGCCCTTGAAGAAGCTAGTTTTTGGCTTATTTTAGCATAACAGAACGTATTCGAATATAAAGCCAATTAATCGACCTGTTTGTTCAAAAAACAGACCCGTGCAAGCCTCAATCCCTGCATTCTGACAAAATTTGCGTTAAGCACATAATTCCGTATACTTATAGATAGGTATTATGCACGATCTACTTACTGATTGAGGTGAAATGGTGGAGGAATTGAAACAAGCCTATCAGACAATGGGGCTGCCCGAATTTGCAGCCAAGGAGGAAGTGGAGAAGCGTTATACGACGCTTATGCGTCAAGCGCGCTCCAGATCGAAGCAGCAGGATCAAAACGCGGAGGACGCGGAGGCTTCCTTTGCGAAGATTACGCAAGCGTATCGGCTGATTTTGGAGCATGAGGACCGCAAGGTAACGGAAGCCTTCAACGAGCAGGAATACGGAAAGTACAAGAATATGGCGGGAAAAGCTCAGAAAATGGACCATTTCTGGCGCTATTACAAGTTTCATACGATTGGCGCCATTGCGGCGGTAGCACTTATTATTTATGGTATTATCAGCTTCATCGATTATCGTGCGGAGCAGGAGCGGCTTGCGAATCTGCCGCCTGTTGACTTGGATGTGGCTTTCATGGGCAATTTCATGCTGAAGGAAGAAGCGCCTAAGGATGAGCCTCTGGAAAACGCGCTTTTGACCGCGTTTCCTGATTGGAAACGGTTCGTGACGAAGGTGACCTTCGTTCCTCAGGATGATGCAGCGCAATTTGCCTATTTGCAGAAAGCCGTGCTTGAGCTGGCAACAGAAAAACCAGATGTGTATATTATGGACAAGAGTATTTTTGAATGGATCGGTATGCAGGGCATACTATTGAAGCTCGATGAAGCAGCAGAAGGCGAGCTCCAGCCGCTACTGAAGGACGGTGATGCGCTTATGCTGAAGACGGAGGACGATACTCAAGAGCATGTATATGGTATCGATCTGGGCGAGACCGCCATCGTCAACGATCTCCCGATCTATTATCAGGACATGATTATCGCCATCCGTGTCGATAGCCAAAGACCGGATAAAGCGTTGGCTTTTATGAAGAAGTATTTGAAGACCTCGAAGGAATAGTTTTTAATCAAGCCAGCCCTTTGCCATCAATTCAAGTTGATAGCAAAGGGCTGGCTTTTTCAATTCCAATTCTCAGAGTTATTTTTTCTTCTACGATCCGATTTTTCACACCGTTGATGTTATGATTAGAGACTGATAAAAGCACTCGATTTCTATAGGACTAGCCCTTCTGAAATCATTGCAATATTGCGCTTCGACAGCTTCTCCACATCTAGCAGCGGTATGGTGCTGCACCTCCAATCATGAACAGCTCGGGCTGCATCACGTGCAATAAACACTTTATAAGCATGGCAATTTTATCATCCTTTATCCAACAAGAAGCGCATAAACAATGCCAGGTCCATGGACGCCAATCGTCAGATCATTCTCTATATCGGAGGAACGGCTGGGTCCTGATATGAAATGAATACCCGCCGGCAGCTGTTCGCGTCCAGCTTCATCGAACTGGACTAGCACCTCTCCGAGCCTTGTTTTCAACCGCTCAACAGGAAGGATAATCATCAGCACGGTAGGCAGCAGACTGACGGAACGGCCTTTATTTTCCGCTGAAAGCACAGTTACCGACCCCGTATAGGCGACTGCATGATCAGCAATGACAATGCCGAAGTCCGCTTCTGCCGCTCGGGCGCGCCAGTATTGCTCCGAATCGGTATTCCACGCGGTCACCTGCGAATCGGACAGCGCTGCTTCCAGATCAAGAGCAGCCAGCTCAGGCTGATTTTGATGAATAACGTATTTGGCGCTCATTTCTTCAGCCTTCTGTACGATGAATTGTTTCGCATCGTCCATCGTTTGAAGACGGGCAACATGGCCCCCGACAGAGAGAAAATTGTCCGTGAACTCCTTAATTCGCTCCTCCTCAGTCCATTCGAACTCCTTCCAAAAATCCGGGGCGCCGCGGAAAGGATGGAGCGGCTTCTCAAACATTCTCGGATGCCTCAGCTTAGCTGCAATATCGTTCATGAACAGCTCCTGCTTCACGCGAGATTCCGCCTCCAGCTTATCCAGCCACTGCTTATGCGTATGATCAGCCATGTCCGTGCCCTCCTTTGCCTTCCTTCTGCTCTTGCTCGCGCTTTCGAACCAGCTCCTCCATCCGATTTTGCATCGATGGCTCCACATCCTTGAGGCCTTGCTTCAGCTCCTGATCGAGCGTCGCCCAGCGGTCGCGGAACGATTCCTTTGGAAGACTCGGCGTTACGCGGTAGGTGTTCCAGCCTTTGAGCGGTCCTAGCTTGGTTTTAATCATGCCGCTTCGGACGACTAGCTTCTGTCCCAGCTTGCCCAGTCGGAGCATACCCCCGAGGCGGGCGGAGCTGCCCATCACAGTTGCAAAGCCCTGCATGCCGATCGATTCCAGCTTGCTGCCATTGCCGCTCTCCACCTTGCGCCTGCGCAGGTAGACAAGCATATCATGCAGCGGAATTTTGACAGGGCATGCTTCATAGCAAGCGCCGCATAAGCTTGAGGCACTCGCGATGTCATCCCACTCCGCGATATTTTTATTAAGCGAGGGCGTCAGTACTGCGCCAATCGGACCACTGTAGGTGCTGCCATAAGCATGGCCGCCAATGTGGCGGTATACCGGGCATGCATTCAAGCATGCTCCGCAGCGAATACAGTTCAGCAGCTCTTGAAACTCGGGGTCGCCGAGTTGGAGCGATCGTCCGTTGTCTACTATAATAATGTGCATTTCGTCAGGTCCGTCGGCGTCCTTCACGCGGCGCGGTCCCGTAATGCCCGACATATACATCGTCAGCTTCTGGCCTGTTGCGGAGCGAGGCAGCAGCGTGGCCATCACTTCAAGATCTTCCCAGGAAGGAATAATACGCTCCATCCCCATCAGTGTAATTTGTGTCTTCGGCACCGTCGTCACCATACGTGCATTGCCTTCATTTTCGAATAGCACCATGGAACCCGTCTCCGCAATTGCGAAGTTGCAGCCGGTCATGCCAATCTCGGCCTCCAGAAACTTCTCCCTCAGCTTCTTCCGAACGAAGCCTGCTAAAGCGGTCGTGTCCGGCGGCAGCTCGTAGCCCGCTTCCTTCGATAATAGCTCCGCAATTTGGTATCGATTCTTGTGGATCGCAGGTATAACGATATGCGATGGCATCTCCCCTGCCAGCTGAATAATATATTCGCCGAGATCCGTTTCCACCGCTTCAACGCCGATCGATTCGAGCGCTTGGTTGAGATGCAGCTCCTCCGACACCATCGACTTCGATTTCACAACTGACTTCGCCGACGCATGCTCGGCAATGCCGAGAGACAGCCTCACCGCTTCCTCACCCGTATTGGCAAAATGAACATGCACACCGTTTGCCCGCGCATGATTGACGAACAGATTTAAGTAATAATCAAGATGAGCAATGGTATGAAGACGAATTTGCTTGCCGCGCTCCCGCCATTCCTCCCAGTTGCCATGCTCCTCAGATGCCTTTTTCTTTCCGTTGCGTAGCCGCTCTGTCGTGAAACGCACCGCTTTGCGAAGAAATTCATCATTTAGCGCAAGCTCCGCTCTCGCTTTGACCGTTGCTTCTGTCTTCGCTCCAGCCCCCATGCTACTGCACCCCTTCATAAAGCAATTCTGCCAAGTGCATCACTCTTACAGGCTCATTGCGATAGTGCAAATTTCCTGCAATGTTGAGCAAGCACGCCATATCGAGACCGACCAGCACCTCGGCTTCCGTCTCCAGCACATGATCTACCTTTTCCGTCACCATTGCACCGGAAATATCCGCCATCTTCACCGCAAACGTACCGCCAAAGCCGCAGCAATCCTCTGCGAAAGGCAGAGGTACAAGCTCAAGCCCTTTCACATTCTGAATAAGCGCGAGCGGCTCATCCTTAATGCCAACAATTCGGCTGCCGTGACAGGATGGATGGTAGGTAACCTTATGCGGAAAAGCCGCTCCAACGTCTGTCACGCCCAGCACCTGAACAAGAAATTGCGTAAACTCATAGGATTTGCTGTGTAATTTGTTTGCCCGCGCGAGCATAATCGGATCATCCTCAAACAGCTTCGGATAGTGATGTATCATGCCGGTACAGGAGCCAGAGGGTGAAATGACAAAGTCGCTGTCCTCAAAAGCATCGAGTATCGTCTTCGCCGAATCTCTTGCTTCCTTCCAATAGCCGCTATTAAAAGCAGGCTGACCGCAGCAGGTTTGCACCGTCGGAAACTCCAGCAAGACGCCGTACTTCGCAAGCAAACGCACCATCGCCTCGCCTACGCGCGGATACAGCGCATCGCTCAAGCAGGTAATAAATAACGAAACCTTCATCCCTGTACCCCTTTCATTACAATGATTTAATTTATAACAGGTTATCAGACAGGTTAAGCGAAAAAAGGAACGACGCGCTTGATTTACATGATGCTGCGCTCGAATCGCTCCGTTTTGTGCTATGCGATAATCAAGTATAAAGTATGCACCTCGTGTGGGAACATCTTGTCAGATCAGGTTGCTGGATAACTTGTTTTAGTTTCGTTAAAATCAGACGAAGCACGAATCAAATACTACCGGTAAGTTAGCTAAACCGTCGTTACGGTAATCTGTTTCTCCTGAAGCTGCGTCAGCAGCTCGCGAGACAATCTTCTGTCCGTAATAATCGCATCGACATCGCTCAGATCGGCTACATGCGTGAACGCCTGCACGCCGAACTTGCTGGAATCGGCCAGCAGGATGACCTGATCCGCCATACCGACCATTTTGTGCTTGATGCGTGCTTGGAGCTCATTCGATTCGCTAATGCCGCGTTCCAGATGAACACCCTTGCACGAGAAAAATACCTTATCAACATGATACGCATCGAGAGATCGCTCTGCCAGCGGTCCGACATAGGACAACGAGCGTGAAGCTAATATGCCGCCGGTTGAAATCACCTCGATTTTCCCCTTGCTGCTGAGCTCCATCGCTACTTTTATGGAATTCGTAAGCACAGTGAGCGGTATATCCGGCATGCTTGCCGCCATATACCACGCCGTCGTGCTCGCATCAAGCAGGATGCGCTCTTTTGGCTTAATCAGCTTAACCGCTTCCTCGGCGATTCGCTTCTTCTCATCGGCTTGCGTGACCTCTCGCTCGAAATAAGGAATTTCCGGCTGCTGATCCTTCACGCTAACCGCACCGCCATGGGAGCGGCGCAATCGTCCGGCTTGCTCCAAGCGGTCAAGGTCGCGCCGAATCGTTTCCTCGGTAACCTGACATTGCTCGCTTAGCTCCGTTACTCTAATGCTGCCTCTCTCATTAACCAGCTGTACAATTTTGTCGTATCGTTCCGCAACCAGCATAGCGTACCTCTTTCATATTTATAGATTTGAATGCGCAGCGAGCGCTTAAATGCCTGTCTTCTCTTTAAAAGCTGCGTAAACGCTCTCCCACTGTTCATGCTGCTCCGGTTCATACACGTCAACCGGAAAGGATTCGCGAATGACTTCACGCGCTTCCCATATATCCGCCAGCTTGCCGCTGGCTATCCACTGCACGACCATGTTGCCGATCGCGCTGCCCTCTACAGGCCCCGCCCATACCGGCTTGCCAATCGCATTCGCGGTCCACTGACAAAGCAATGTGTTTTGTATACCGCCGCCTACCATGTGCAGACCGTTGAACGAATGACCGGATAGCTGCTCCGTCAATTCAAGCACATGTCGGTATTTGAGCGCCAAGCTTTCCAATATGCAGCGCACGATTGCTCCCTCGCCCACCGGCACAGCCTGACCCGAGCGCAAGCAATACTCAGCAATTCTAGCCGGCATGTCCCCTGAATGAAGGAATATCGGATCGTCAGGATCAATGAAAGCAGCGAACGGCTTCTCTTCATCGGCCAGCTTAACTAATTCGGGGAAGCTGTATGAATTTCCTGCCCGCTCCCACGAACGTCTGCATTCCTGCAAAATCCACAGCCCCATAATGTTCTTCAGCAAGCGGAAGGTGCCGTAAGCGCCGCCCTCATTCGTAAAATTCAGCTCCTGAGCCAGCTCGTTAATGACCGGCTCACTAACCTCTGTTCCCATCAACGACCACGTACCGCAGCTAAGAAAAGCGAATGAATGCTCGAGTGCCGGTACCGCCGCAACCGCTGATCCCGTGTCGTGCTCAGCAACCGCAAACACAGGAACAGGCTCCATGTTCAATTCCTCGCATAGGGACGAGCGAAGCTGACCCACCTGCGTGCCTGGCTGAACGACCTTGCCGAACAGCTCAGGCGTGATGCCGATCGCGCGTATAAGCTGTTCATCCCATCCTCCAGCAACCGGATTAAATAGCTGCGTCGTCGTTGCATTCGAAAACTCATTGAACATTTCTCCAGTCAGAAAGTACCGAAGCAAATCAGGTATCATCAGAAAATGCTTCGCTTCCCGCAATAAGGGTGAGTCGGCCTGCTTCAAAGCAGCAAGCTGATAAATGGTATTAAACGGCAAAAATTGAATGCCTGTCTTCCCGAATATTTCAGAAGCCGACAGCTCCTGCATTACCCTATCCATAACCCCATCGGTATGATGATCGCGATAATGGTAAGGATTTCCAAGCAGCTCGCCGTTACTTCCGATGAGACCGAAATCGACCGCCCACGAATCAATGGCGATGCTTTCCAGCTTAATATCACGATGCTTAACCTTCAGCAAGCCCTGCTTCAGCTCATGGAGCAGCCGCAAAATATCCCATTGAAGCCGGTCTCCGAGCTGCACCGGATCGTTTGCAAACCGGTGCAGCTCCTCAACCTCGATCTTGCCTTCATGCAATCGGCCGAGCAGCGCCCTTCCGCTGCTCGCCCCGAGATCATAAGCGAGGATCGTCACCAGCTGGCACCGCCCTTGCCTCTCACAAGAATATCCTTGCCGTAGCTGCTGCTCAAATATGCCTTCATGGGATCGAGCGGCAAGCCCTGCTCTTCTCGGATCGCGTGAAGCAGCGGCGTCACGTCGAATTCGAAAGCGCGGCGGACGGCATCCTCTGCGCCCAGAACATCATTATTTTCAGCAGCCGCCTCTACTTCTTCATGGTTAATGAGCAGCGCCTTCGCGAACTGCGTTTGCACGTTCAGCACGGAACGAAGCATCGCTGGAATTTTTTGCTCAATGTTGTGGGATTGATCGATCATATAAGCGATATTTTCAACGTTTTTGCGGACACCCGCATCCGAGTCTCCCGCAGCGCTTAAAATTTGATAGAAAATTAAGAATAGCTCATAGGGATTAACAGAGCCCACAATGAGATCGTCATCCGCATATTTGCGGCTGTTGAAATGAAAGCCGCCGAGACGTTTCTCATCAAGCAAATAAGCCACAATATGCTCGATGTTCGCGCCTGGCAGGTGATGGCCGGTATCAACAAGCACCTCCGCCTGCGGTCCCAGCTTTTGCGCCATATTATATGCCATGCCCCAATCCGCGAGATCGGTATGGTAGAAGGCAGGCTCGAAGCATTTGTACTCAATCAGCATCCGCATGTCAGGCGTCATCGCTTTGTACATTTCTGAGAGCGCTTCAAACATCCAGCCCTTGCGCTTGCGGATGTTCCCTTGGCCCGGATAATTCGTGCCGTCTGCGAACCAAAGGCTAAGATCACGAGAACCGGTTTCCTTCGCAATGTCCACACACTCCAGCAGATGCTCCGTTGCTTTGCGGCGAATAGCCTCATCAGCGTTCGTTACGCTGCCAAGCATATAATCCTCATCCTGAAATAGATTTGGATTCACCGCACCGATAGATAGCCCAAGACTCTCGGCATGGCTTCTCAGCTTGCTGTAGTCCTCCACTTTATCCCAAGGAATGTGAATCGCAACAGACGGAGCGAGACCTGTCAAGCCGTGTACCTGGGCAGCGTCTTCGAATTTTTCGAATGGATTTCGGGGCACGCCTACCTTCTGGAAAACTTTAAAGCGGGTACCGGAATCGCCGTAGCCCCATGAAGGCGTTTCAATTTTTAGCGCTTTCAATTTCGCTTTTACTGCTTCTACATCAATGCCTCTTGCCTTCTGCTGCTCCTCAAAAAACGCATATGCTCGGTCGGACATCCCAAACACCCTTTCATCTATGAAAATAATTTATTGAATTGGATAAGCGATTGTGGACATAAGCGTGTTCTCCGCTTGTGTCGAATCGAGCCTGCTGTATTGCACAATGATCGGAATATCACTTAGCACCTCGATGGCGTAAGGAACGCCGACCGATTCATGGCTCGTTAGCGACCCCGTACTGTCCGGCGGAATATATCCGTCCGGTATAACCCAATGCTTTTCCCCTCGAGCTTGAAACATAACTATTCGCTCCTCTACTCTATCGAGTGAATGCCGCGGGCACGCCGCCGTCGATCGTCAGCATGCAGCCGGTTGTTTTGTCCGCTTTGGATGAAGCAAAGAAAGCAATGCCTTCCGCAATATCACGCGGATAGATGTTCACGAGCAGCGTTGTACGCTTGCGATAATATTCTTCCAGCTGATCCGGCTCAATGCCGTATGCCGCAGCGCGCTCATTGCGCCAGCTTCCGTTCCAAATTGCTGAGCCCTGCAGTATCGCATCCGGCAAAATCGTGTTTACGCGGATACCGAACTCGCCGCCCTCTGCCGCGATACAGCGGGCAAGATGGGCTTCCAATGCTTTTGCCGCGCTGTAGGCAGAAGCGTTTTTACCGGCATAAACAGAGTTTTTCGAGCCGATAAAGACCATGTTGCCGCCAATACTCTGCTGCTTCATTAATTTGAAGGCTTCTCGCGCGACCAGGAAGTAGCCTGTTCCAAGCACGTTCATGTTCAGGTTCCATTCCTTCAATGAAGTCTCATCGAAAGGGCTTGAGGTCGCTAGTCCCGCATTGTTCACGATAATGTCAACGCCGCCATAAGTAAGAGCGATGTCAGCGTATGCCGCAGCAACCTGCTCCTCGCTCGTTACGTCCATTTTAACAGCTGTCGCACGGTTCTCCCCGTATTTCTCGTTAATTTCTGCAGCTACCTTCTGAGCGCCTTCCAGGTTAAGATCAGCCAGCACAACATGAGCACCCTCCGATACAAGTCGGCGTGCCGTTTCGCTTCCAATACCGCCTGCGCCGCCTGTAATAAAAGCAACCTTGCGGGAGAACTCCGCTTCTGCTGGAGCGAGCGACAATTTGTACAGCTCAAGCGGCCAATATTCCACGTTATAGGATTCATTCTCGCTCAGCGACACAAAATCGCCAAGCGCCGTCGCGCCGCGCATGACGGCGATCGCACGGTGATAGAGCGCTCCGCTAACCTGCGACATTGCCCAGCTTTTTCCTGTATTGATCATACCGATACCCGGGATGAGGATCACGCGCGGAGCAGCTTCGAACATAACGTCGCCTTCGTTTTTATTGCGTTCAAAGTAAGCCTTATATTGTTCTTTGTACACAGCGATTCCCGCTAATAATTTCTCTTTAAGACCATCGATATCCTCTGCATTAGGAGTCCAATCAATAAATAGCGGAACAACCTTCGTATGCACGAGATGGTCTGGGCACGCCGCGCCAACCTGGGATAGTTCAGGCGAATTGTGACCGCTGACAAAAGCAAGCACGTCCGCTTCGTCATCGAAGGATAAAATCATTTTTTTCGTATCGCTTACCGCGCCGCGAATCGTTGGCATCACCTGCGCAGCTATGCTTCTGCGCACATCTTCTACGAGCACCTCATACTTCGCGCCGCCGAACAGCTTGGCTTCGTCGATCCGCGCCTCGATGAATGCTTCCGCTTCAGAGATGATTTTGATTGTTTGCGCATAACATGCCTCAGACGTTTCGCCCCAAGTAACAAGGCCATGCTTCTCCATGAGCACGAGCTCCGCGTTCGGGTTGGCAAGCACGCCTTCCGCAATCATTTTCGACAGATTGAAGCCAGGGCGTACATAAGGCACCCACACAAATCGATCACCGAAAATTTCCTTCGCAAGCGCTCTGCCATTATCCGCGCAGCAAAGGCTGATAATAGCATCCGGATGGGTATGATCCACATGCTTAAATGGAAGGAAGGCATGCAGCAAAGTCTCGATGGAAGCACGCGGGTGCTTGGCATCGATCATGCAGTTCGCCAAGTAAGCAACCATTTCCTCATCAGGCATCTCTTCAAGCTCGTACAATGGCCGAATATCATCCATACGAAGGCCTGTGAAATTACCCGGTTTCATTGTTGCCAGATCAGAGCCGCTGCCCTTCACATACATCACTTCAATATCCCGGCCGCGGAAATCCTTCACAATCGTTTTGGTCGACGTATTGCCGCCGCCGTAATTGCAGACGCGGCGATCCGCTCCTATTATGTTCGAGCGGTATACAAGCTCTGCCAAGCCGACCTCAAGCCTTGATGCTTCTTCCTTATTCCACAAGCTTTGTACCATGAATATACCTCCGAATAATATTTTGTTTTCATTTGAATCGATCGTATCACATTTGTTTATTTTTGAATATATATATTTCAAACAAAAACGGAAATAAAATTTCCGACATAAACAAAAACAAGCGAATCTTATAGGAGGTTTATTTATGAATTTCCATACTATTCGGGTCATTGATGATGAAACAGGTGAGGACGAAGGCGTAAAACGTTTCTATTTGAATGATCCGTTCGGTCATCGACTTGCATTTCTTGAGCAGCTTTAAAAAATAAAAAAAGCTTTATAAACAGAAAAAATGACGCACAAATTGTTGGCAATTTGTACGCCATTTTCTTGGTCAATTCATAAACATGACTTATGCACTTCGTAGAAAGAAATCGTGATCATCATGATCAGGCATCCGCTCACAAACATTTACATTGTGCTTCATACGCCCTATTCGTCTCTAAAACACCCTACTCACACCGAAGCGTTACTTCAATGTCCTGATTGTAATTCCCGAAGCCCTTCCCAAACAGCGTTACGCCGCCGCAGTTTTTGGCTGTGGCACTGGACGAGATGCGGAATAAAATCTCCCTGTCGTAAGCCAGCATGAGCTGATCGATCGTAACATCGGACACCTGTACCCCATCAATAAAGGAGCCCTGGCGGTTAACGCGAATCGTTTTAATCAAGCCGTGCTGAATGTTTTTGTTCCACCATGCTGGTGTATAGGCACCGCGGGTGCTGCCGAAATCGCCGGGATAGGTCCATGTGCCGATATTCACCTCATTTAACAAGAATGCAATGTCGGACGGCAAATGATTAACGGTACAAGGTGTCTCCGAGCAGATTTCCATCGATATTTCAAGCGACTCCGGTCTTTCATTATTGACCATATAATTCGGAATCCGATACTCAACAAATCCTGAGCCAAACCATAGCACCCTGGCCTGAACATGCTCAGGGTCCGCGAAATATCTAGGGTCGTCGCACATGCCGATCATTTGCGTTTCCGAGGCAAGTCCGCAGGTGGGCTTAATCTGAGAGGACGAATAATGCCCAATCGGCAGAGATACGAAATACCGTTTTGTTGCATCGACAGCGGGTACGCCTTTAAACAAGAGCATGGCATGCGTAAGCTGCAGATAACATATCTTCTGCATGCCGCGCTTTCCCGCTACACTTTCGCACCGCACGATCCCCGCTTCCTCCAGCATACGGATATGCCTCGTTACAATAGGAGACTTAATGTCTAGCGCCTCAGACAGGCTCTTTATATTAAGAGGCTGCACATTCAATAATTCGATTATTTTAACCCGGGTATGGGATGAGAAGCATTCAAGAAACTTCATATTTCGACTGCTTACTTCTATTTCCATGATTGCTTCCCCTTTATCCATCCATCTATTTACTCATTCATTATATAACTAAAAAGTTAACGTTTCAATCGATAAATGACCATCAACTTGACATTCCATCCCAATTTCACTAAAATAAACGCGTGTACATAACAAAAAAATAATATTTAGATACTTTTAAAGTTATCTAAATAATTACAGGAGGTAACAGATGAACAGCTTTCAATTTGTAAACCCGACTCATATCGTATTCGGAGAGGGCAGCGCTGATCAGGTTGGCCAATTAACCTCTAAGTATGGCAAAACAGTTCTCCTTGTATACGGCTCCGGCAGCGTAAAGAAGACTGGCTTATATGATCAAACGATCAAACATCTAAATGATGCAGGCATCACAGTTCACGAGCTTCCTAATATTGAACCAAACCCGCGGCTGTCAACTGTAAAAAAAGGTATTGCGATTTGTCGCGAAAATCAAGTGGACTTCATTCTCGCCGTCGGCGGCGGAAGCGTAATTGACGCGTCTAAAGCGATTGCTGCGGGCGTCCTATACGATGGCGATGTTTGGGATTTCTACACGAATAAAGCGGTTGTGGAAAAGGCGCTCCCGCTCGGCACAATTCTGACCCTAGCCGCGACCGGCTCGGAGATGAATGGCAGCACAGTTGTCACGAACTGGGAAGAAAATCTGAAGCGTGCCTTCGGCAGCCTTCATACCTACCCTAAGTTTTCAATTCTTGATCCAACGCTTACTTACACGGTCCCTCGCAATCATACGGTTTACGGCTCCGTCGACATCATGTCGCATGTGTTCGAGCAATATTTCAGCTTAACGGAAAATACGCCGCTGCAGGAGCGCTTCTGCGAATCCATTCTGCAAACGGTAATTGAAAATGTAGAAATCGCGCTAGCGAATCCTGAGGATGCAGCCGCACGCGCTAACCTGATGTGGTGCGGAACGATTGCGCTTAACGGGGGCCTCATTAGCGTCGGCATGGCCAACGACTGGGCTTCGCATGGCATTGAGCATGAAGTGAGCGCTATTTATGACATTCCACATGGCGCCGGTCTCGCGGTTATTTTCCCGAACTGGATGAAATATGTGTATGAGCAGCGCGTCGATCGTTTCGTTCAATACGCCGTTCGCGTATGGGGCATTGATCCGGAAGGTAAATCAGATAAGGAAATCGCGCTCGAAGGCATTCAGGCTACAAGAGACTTCTTCACGCGTATTGGCGCAGAATCCCGTCTCGCAGACTTTGGTATCGGCAGCGAGAAGCTTGACCGGATGGCAGAGGAAGCCGTTCGTTACGGCGCAATCGGATCGTTCAAGCGTTTGGAGAAGCAGGATGTCTATGCGATTCTAGAAATGTCACTATAATTGGGAGGAATGATAAAAATGAGTAAACCACTTACAGAATCCACAGTACTTAGCAATGGCGTGAAGATGCCTTGGTTCGGTCTTGGTGTATGGAAGGTTAAGGATGACGGCGAGGCGGAGAGAACGGTTGCCGCCGCTCTCGAAGCGGGCTACAGAAGCATTGATACAGCAGCTGCCTACAACAATGAAGAAGGCGTCGGCGCAGCCATTCGCAATAGCGGCATTCCACGCGATGAAATTTTCCTTACGACAAAAATCTGGAATGCGAACCAAGGCTATGAAACCACGCTGGCCGCATTCGAAGAAAGCAGGCGGAAGCTCGGCGTTGAGGTCGTTGATCTGCTGCTTATCCACTGGCCTGTAAAAGGCAAATATGTCGACACTTGGCGCGCGATGGAAAAGCTTTATCGCGACGGCTCCGTCCGTGCAATCGGCGTAAGCAACTTCCAAATTCATCACCTGAAGGATGTAATGGAAGCCGGCGAGATTGTTCCGATGGTCAACCAAGTGGAATACCATCCTCTTCTCACCCAAGAAGAGCTGCTTGCTTTCACGAAAAGCAACAATATCCAGCTCGAAGCTTGGAGCCCGCTCATGCAGGGCAACCTTGACCACAGCATTCTAGCCGAGATTGGTGCTAAATACGGCAAGTCTCCAGCTCAGGTCGTGCTTCGTTGGGATCTTCAGAACGGGGTCGTTACGATTCCGAAATCGACGAACCCGGTTCGCCTGAAGGAAAACGCGGATATTTTCGATTTTGCGTTAACGACAGAAGAAGTCGCGCAAATTAGCGCGCTTAATCAAAATCACCGTTTTGGTGCGGATCCGGACAACTTTGACTTTTAATAACATGATAAAATGAAATCAGGGCAGTCTCCGCAGCAACTACGCTGCTTGGGACTGCCCTTCTTTATTTTTTAAGCATCAAATCTCATTATAAGCGCGAAGCAGCGTGTAACGATTCGGTCTTACATGATGCGCCTCCCGCAGGCTGCGCATGAGCAGCTCATTATTGACGCCCAGCTCCTCGGTCGAGGAAGGCCCGCCAACCTGGCGGAGCCAGCCCCGAATATCCTGCTCCGTGGGAAGCGCCGCAATGGCTGCGCGTACCTTCTCTGGATTAGCCGTAAAGGCAAGACCTCCTTCCTCTCCAGCGAGACGATGATAAAGCTTGGAAATTTCCGCACAAGCTACGCCAACCTTGGCGCCGTGCAGCAGCTGTCTACGCCCGAGACGAATATATTCCATCTCCCAGAAGTGCGATAAATGATGCTCGGAGCCGGATGCGGAATGCGATTGGCCGAAAAGCAGCATCGCAAGACCCGACTCTATCAGCGCTTCAATTAGAATACGAATGCCATCCGGATTTCGGCTGGCAATTTGATCGATGTGCTCTACGCATTTGTTCAAAGCCAAACGGGTAATTTCTGCGACTTCATCGGAATAAGGCTCGCCGATCTCAGCCGCGCCAAAGCTCCAATCCAGCAAGGAGGTAAATTTACCGAGCATATCGCCGAAGCCAGCCGCTACCATTTTGGCAGGCGCCGCCGATAGGATAGCTAAATCTGCAAAAATAGCATCCGGGCCGATAGCAGCGATCGTCTTCTTCTCACCGCGGATAATGATAGGCGCACCTTTGGAATTAAAGCCGTCCACGGACGGCGCGGTTGGTACCGATACAAAAGGAATTTTTGCTGTATAAGCCGCATATCTGGAAATGTCATGGATCGTTCCCGAGCCAGCAGCAATAACGACCTCTGCTTCCCGCTGCTGGATGTCCAGCAGCAATTGAACAATCGATGCTTCGTCGGCTATGACATCGCCTTGACGATCAGGCATGATGATTGTTACATGCGTGGCAATCCCAAGCGCCGCAATGGCTTCCTCAAGCATTTTCCCTGCAACTTCATACGTAATGGCATCGGCTGCTACAATGACTCTCTTATAGCCCTGCTCCTTCAAATAGGGGGCAGCCTGATCTATCGCTCCTGATTCTATGAATAGAGGGTTAATTTCAATTGATCTAAGCGTCTGTTCATCAAAACCTGTAGCAAGCTTCTTCACTCTATCAACTAGTGCTGACATTCACCACGCCTCATTTCGTTTACGTCTATACTTCATTTTGCTATTTCCAGGCGCAGCCTGTCAACTTTTGTAAGGGAAGAAAACTGAAAGTATAGAGGAAGCGCGGCTAATCGCATTCATTCGCATAATGCTCGAAAAGGTCTTTTAAAGTCATTATCTGACGCTAAGTAAGTACTGCTTAACAGCAGCGTAAGGGTGAACAAATGACAGACATGGGAGAGTGAAACCGACCATGAAAAATTTCTCCGTTTCCCCCTCCCCAGTGTTACTAGTCTATCATCTATTTAAATTATTTTATTACCCTATTGCTGGACCGGTCATAAGGCCTTAGTTGCCTCTTACACTAAAGCTCCCGCATTTTGCACGACCTGCAGCGCTTTTTCATGATCCTCTTCCTCTACCACAACAGTCAAACATATGTCGCGTCCCGTCATTTGATTATCTGGCCCTCCAGAGCTCATTCCGCTTGCGCTGACGCTTGTTGCCGCTAATATGCCTGCGCTCGGCTCTGAAAAGTCTCCTCCCAGCGTAAGATAGCCCAGACCAGGAAAATCGCTGGTCAACGGATTCATGATATGATCGCTACCATCTCCGGGATACCCGTCAATCCGGTCAATTGAACTGTCAACGATACGCAGCGACTTTAATTGCTCCAAAGCCTTTTCCGCTTGCTCGGGACTTTTAAAAAAAGCCAGGATGTTTTTTTCACTCATCTTAAACTGCCTCCTTCATTCATATAGACGCCTAAACGCTATAAATCCATTCTGATCCATTATTTGTTAGCGGCTGCGGATTTATTCGCCGAGCTATTCTTAAGCCCAAAGGCCTCATAAAAAAACCGCATCAAAAAAGATTAAAACGGTCATTCTATAGGAGGTACGATGAAAAACGAATTATGAATGAGGTGGGATTGAGAATGGAAAATGTAAAAGCGATACAAGGGACAAACGAAGGAGCAGAAGCCTCTAGCAGCCAGCCAAAGATTGTAGCCCAGCTGCCGCAGGACAAAAAACTTAAGAGCCCGGAGGAAGCGGCGAAAAATGATGGATATCCCGGATCTTGTCAGATCGATTAAATGAGGTTGCCAGATACTTCCGGCGGATCTCTTTTTTATTTTCTCTCATAAAGCATTCATTCAAATCACATGATAATTTCAACGTCTAACATTAAAGGATAGGCACGCTTCATTTTTCCTGTTTGATAAAATGAAGCGTGCTTATCGTTATACCCGTCTATGCCTTAAACTTCGTAACCGTGCCGTTTAGCTCCATCGTCAATAATCGCAGCTTCTCAGTTGAAGCAGATATATCCTCCATATATCCGCTGCTAAGCTGAGCTACTATCCATAAAGTCAGCAATCATCACTTTACGTCCCGTCTTCGCACTATCTAGCGCGGCCAACACCATCGCCATGCTGTAGATGTTGTCGCTGCAATCTGTTTCGGGCTTACGGCCTTCCTCCAGTGAGGTGAACATTTCCTCAAGACAGCCATGGTGGCCAGTCTTGTCCATCGCCGGCAGCTCGCCATATACGCGTTCATAATCTCGCATAAACTTTCCGGTTTGATCACCTGCTGCCACGAACTCTGCATAAATTTCATCATGCCCATCCCAAATGGCTGTGCCCTTCTCACCGGTCACACGCCAGACTGCTTCCCAAGAAGTAGTCGCGCCTTCCGCGCACCACGAGCCGCGATAGTTGAACACCGAGCCGTCGGACATTTCGTAAATACAAATTGCCATCGCATTGCCCTCGTACCATGAGCCGGGAGGATTAAACTCATGGCAATAAACCGATACCGGATCCGCTCCGATAATAAACCGGGCTTGGTCGAACGTATGAATCGCCATATCCAGCAGCAGCGGGCTCTCCATCGCGTCGCGGAAGCCGCCGAAATGTGCGCCAAGAAAGAAATCCGCGCCGATAAAGCCTGGTTTTCCGATTGTGCCTTCCGTAATCAGCTTGCGATAAGCGCGTATGCGCGGATCGAACCTGCGGTTTTGCATCACCGCGTGTATGTTGCCTGTACTGCGGGCCAGACGCACGATATCCTTGCAATCGTCCATCGATTCCGCAAGCGGCTTCTCCCCAAAAACATGGCAGCCCAGCTCTAATGCCGTTTTGCCGATTGTATAATGGCTGGCTGGAATCGTCACGTCGAATACCATATTCGCATCGGTAGCCGCGATCGCTTCCTTCAGATCCGTAAAGGTTGGACATGCAAGCTCCTTCCGCTCCGCCATGGCCTCAGCAAATTCTTTTTTAATGTCAACAAGCGCAACGATTAATGTATCTTCTCTGCCCTTGGCATAGTCCACCCACGTATTTGCCATACCGCCGCAGCCTGCAACGACGACCCGATGCTTAATTGTCATTTTGCTCAAACCTCCCTAAACTGGATTCGGAACGAAATCGCCGCCGCGGCAGCGTTTTAAGTAATGTAATGCATGCACCTGACCTGTCATTTCGAGCTCGTCCTTGTAAACCGGATCATGCCAGCCCTCGATATCGATCGTGCCCCGATAGCCATTTTGTCTCAAAATCGTAATAATGTCCGCCCAATTGCTGTCGCCAAAGCCTGGCGTCCGATGCCATACATACGGCTTCGGTCCGTGTACGCCGTACTCTCTTACGACATCCCAAGCGATCGTCGCATCCTTACCGTGGACATGGAATACCTTGTCTACCCACTTGCGAAGCTGTGGAATAGGATCGATTAGGCTGACCATTTGATGGCAAGGCTCCCACTCCAATCCGATATTTTCCTCCGGTACCGCATTGAACATCAGCTCCCAGGCTGTAGGATTATGCGCAATGTTCCAGTCTCCCGTCGTCCACGTGCCGCCCATATCGCAGTTTTCAAAGGCAATGCGAACGCCGCGATCCGCCGCTCTGCGCGTCAGCTCGCCGAATACTTCCTTAAACTTAGGGATAGACTCGTCAATGGGCTGGCCCGTCAGTCGCCCCGTGAAACCGGATACAATATTGGCCCCAAAGAGGTGTGCATGGTCGATCAGCCGCTCCCAGCTTGCAAGCGTATCTGCATTGTCCCCTGCTCCCGTCAATGGATTGCCAAACACGCTGACTGCCGGAATAATGAAATCATGCTCCTCAGCGAGTGCCTTGACCCGCTTCGCCATTTCTACCAAGTCTGTCTTTCCAGTCGTCTGCCAAAAGGTGAGGTTAAACGATTCGAAGCCGTGCCGTACAATTTGCGGAATGACCTGATCCGCATTTCCTCCGCCTACTAATGTTCCGATACGCAACTGGTTATTCATCCTTGTATATCACTCCAATATTGGCTTATAGTTGTTGTAACAACTCCATTATAGCTAGGAGTTATGCAGATTACTCTACACAATCTTGAGCAAAACTAGTCTAATCTTGTGGTGGTGGTGAATAACGCAGATGACCTATCCAAGAGAGCTATGGGAAAATACGCGTCTTGAGCATAAAACGAACCCCATTCAGCTATTTCAGAACCGCTGCTACAGCATGAAGCCGAATGATTGCATGCTGTATTTGCATTGGCATGAGCATTTTGAAATTATCGTCGTACGGGAAGGAAGCGCGCTGCTGCATATCGACAGCCGCCCCTATATCGTAACGGCTGGTGATGTCGTGATCATCCCGGGGGGAAGCCTTCATGTCGGCTATGCGCTGCGATATGAGGATATTCATTATGATTGTATTGTCTTTAACGCATCATTGTTTAATGATTGGGTGCATGATCCCGTTCATTCGCAGTTTGTCGCTCCTTATTTGGAGGGACGCTTGCGATTTCCCGTCAAGCCGGTCGATCAGGATAAAGCTTGTCTCAGCTTCACCTCCTTGCTGGATGAAGTCATTGCGGAGCTTGCCGAGAAGCCGCCTGCCTATCAGCTAATCGTTAAGTCAAAGCTGCATTCGTTCTTTACTTTGCTGTCCCGCACCTTCAGGCCGCGGCAGCTTGCCGACAAGCAAGCGGAGTCGTATTTCGCGAACCGGGACCGTTTTAAGCTGCTTATCAGCCGAATTGAATCTGACTTCAAGGAGAAAATCACAATTGAGCAGGCCGCGAAGCAGGTCAGTCTCAATCCTTATCATTTCTGCAAGCTATTCAAAAAGCTCACCGGACGCACTTTTGTCGAATACGCCAATGTATGCCGCATGAATGAAGCGGAGCGGCTTCTTCGCGAGAGCAGTGACACTGTCACCGAAATCGCGGCCAAGGTCGGCTGCGACAACCCGAACTATTTTACGAAGCTGTATAAGCAGTATAAAGGGACGACGCCTTCTCAGGTAAGGAAAAGAAATTTATGAGCCTTGCTGCGCAGGGCGCAGGGCTCACACAAATAAGCTGAGGCTGCATTTAAGGTAAAATAACCTTTCAAGGCAGTCTCAGCTTTTTATCCATGTTCCTTTAGATGCGATCGTAGCTCCTTTCCCTATTTCGTCCTCTGCTTCAGCAAGCATACGGGCACAAAGCCCAAGACTTTTCGCATGCAGTATCGAACGAAGTGAGAGGTGAGGATTCATTTTCCTGAGGACATGCTCATTGTGTCATTTGGCGATCTGGAACCGAATTCAGAGGTCGAGTCGCGCATGCGTACATGTCTGGCGTTTCTCCGCCGGAAATCTGTAGGCGCTTGGCCGCTCCATTTGTGAAACTGCTTGCTAAAAAACAGTGGGTCATTGTAGCCGACAGAGGCTGCAATCTGTGCAATCGTCAGCTCGCTGTCGAGCAGCACCTCCGCCTTTTTCATCCTCACCTTGAATAAATACTGCATAGGAGACAAGCCCGTTGCATCCTTGAACAATTTGTTTAAGTGCGCACGATGATAGCCTAGCGTTCGAGCAATCCCTTCAATGGACAGCTGCTGTCCATATTGCAAAGAAAGCAAACGAATCGCTTGATCAATCTGACGATAGGAGCGGGACGGAAATATTTTTTGCTCCGCCGTCTCCCTCCTCTGCAGCTTCCCCAGCTCATGCATAATTAGTCGCAGCCAGGCCGATGCCTCCATATTTCCGAGCGCCGGATCATCGGCTTCCTCCATACCTTTGCGCAAGCGCCGAAACATTTTTCGCAGCTTCGGCAGAGAGCCATCGCGAATGACCGCCCTGTCCGGCGTTATGCCGATCGAGCTCAGCGACGTCTCCACAATGTCGCCTGAGAATCCAATCCACATATATTCCCACGGATTGCTCATGCTCGCTTCATATTTAACTAGAATATCCGGAAAAATGACGAACATATCCCCTGCTCTGCACGAGTATGTCTCTCCGAGCGTTTCAAATTCGCCCTCCCCGCCCAGCACCACATGGATCAAATAATTATCATGTACGGCCGGTCCGATAAAATGACCTGCCATTGGCCGCCCCTCACCGACAAACAAAACCGACATTTCTCCCTTTAAGGGAGCTGCATTAAAGCTCAATGAATGACTATGATGCATTTCCAATTGAGTACCTCCAACAAGCTAGCTCTCATCATCATACTAAATGCTGCAACATTTCTCCATACAATACTTCGTTCCTTCCATATTCATTTATGTCGGACATCCTTATACTGAAGGAGTCAGCAATCATCCAATAGGAGGCTAACCAATTATGTCGAAAATTACATTTATCGGAGCAGGAAGCACTGTATTTGCGAAAAACATTCTCGGCGACGTCATGCAGACGCCTGCGCTGCAGGGCTTTGAAATCGCTTTATTTGATATTGACGCAGAGCGTTTGAATGACTCCGAGCAAATGCTGCTCAACCTGAAGCAAACGAGCGGCAGCACCTGCCGGATCAAAGCGTATTCCGATCGCAAGGAAGCGCTGCGCGACGCCAAATACGTCGTCAACGCCATCCAGGTCGGCGGCTATGATCCATGCACCATTACCGATTTTGAAATTCCAAAAAAATACGGCTTACGCCAGACGATTGCTGATACGATCGGCATAGGAGGCATCTTCCGCAACCTGCGCACGATTCCGGTCATGCTTGATTTTGCTAAGGATATCAACGAGGTTTGTCCAGATGCTCTGTTCCTGAACTATACCAATCCGATGGCCGTTCTGACTAATGTGATGAACACTTACGGCGGTGTACAGACCGTCGGTCTTTGCCACAGCGTTCAAGTTTGCGTACCGCATCTGTTCGAGCACCTTAACATCGACCCGACAGGCGTCAAATATAAAATCGCAGGCATTAACCATATGGCTTGGCTCCTTGAAGCGAGCAAGGATGGCGTCGACCTCTACCCTGAGATTAAGCGCCGCGCCGCTGAGAAACAAAAGGAAAAGCACCATGACATGGTTCGTTACGAGCTCATGCTGAAATTCGGCTATTATATTACAGAGTCGTCCGAGCATAACGCCGAGTACCACCCTTACTTTATTAAGCGCAGCTATCCAGAGCTTATCGAACGCTTCAATATTCCGCTTGATGAATACCCGCGCCGCTGCGTCAACCAAATCGAAGGCTGGAAATCGATGCGCGATTCCTTGGTCAACGATCGAAATCTTGAGCATTCCCGAACCCATGAGTATGCCTCGTACATTTTGGAAGCAATCGAGACAAATACGCCATTCAAAATCGGAGGAAACGTCATGAATACCGGATTAATAACGAACCTGCCGAAGGAAGCCTGTGTCGAGGTCCCTTGTCTTGTCGACGCGAACGGCGTTACGCCAACCTTTGTCGGCGACCTTCCGCCGCAGCTGGCTGCACTCAACCGCACCAACATCAACACGCAATTGTTAACGATTGAAGCGGCTATCACAGGTAAACGCGAGCATATTTACCACGCTGCGCTTCTCGATCCGCATACGTCCGCTGAGCTGTCGATGGATGATATTGTATCGCTTTGCGATGAATTGATTGAAGCGCATGGCCATTGGCTTCCAACCTATAAATAAACAACGCCAATCAGCAAGAAGGGCAGCTCCGCAAAGATCTCTATAGATCTAAGGGTGCTGCCCTTTTCACGTTAATTGAATCCAAACATAAAAATGCTCATGCATGCTTCTCCCAGCGACTGTCCCCAGGCAGAGGACATGCGCGGTCCCTGTATTTAGCGGCAATTCGCACGAAGCAGCCACACATGGCGCAGGTCGTGCCGGATTGGAGCTTTGGACAACCGCCGCACTGCTTCAGCCGGTGCACATACACTTCATCGGGTACGCAAAGCTCCGAACCGGCTTGGAACATTGGCGCAGACAAAATCCGGTCAATCTGCTCATCTGTCACACGGTAATCGTCGCTGCAGCCCTTGCAATTGCCATTGCTGCTCATGTTGAAACACCTATTCCGCCGAAATAAGCTCAAGCACCGTAACGGACATCGGCGATAGCTTCGCGCTAATCGTAGTCCCTTCAACGGAGAAGGCATGATAGTCGGTTGGCTTTACCGTGTCTGGCTGCTCGAACGTATTGTGGGCATCTTTGACCGAAGCTGTCAGCTCTGTGCCTGTTACCTTCAGGCTGGATCCAGCAAGTCCGCGAAGATCAATCTGAACATCTGCCCCGGCATGATTGTCTAGGTTGCAGAGGCTGACGTGTATACGGCCTTCCGCATCCTTCGAAGCGCTAATGGATACCTGAGGGATTTTCTGATCGTTATGCGCATATTGCTCGCTCTCCAACTTTGTCGAAAGCAGTGTCGCGTCCTGATGCACCTTGTACATATCAAAAACATGGTACGTCGGCGTCAATATCATCTTCTCGCCTTCTGTTAGAATGACGGATTGCAGAACGTTGATGACCTGCGCAATGTTCGCCATTTGCACCCGGTCGCAATGATCATGAAAAATATTAAGCGTGACGCCGGCAACCAGCGCATCGCGAATCGTGTTTTGCTGGTAGAGGAAGCCCGGATTCGTTCCCGGCTCCACGTCGAACCAAGTGCCCCACTCGTCTACAATAAGACCAACGCGCTTGTTTGGATCATATTTGTCCATGATGGTGGAATGACGCTTAATGAGTTCATCCATCCAGAGTGCTTTCTTAAGCGTGGAGTACCATTCATCTTCAGAAAAGCCCGTAGCCGCACCTTTGCTCGTCCAGAACTCGCCTGGAACTGTATAATAGTGAAGCGAGATCGCATCCATCATCCCATGCGCTTCTCGCATAACGGTCTCCATCCAGCGGTAATCGTCCACGTTTGGTCCGCAGGCGATTTTATGAATTTTATTCTCACCGTAGTTACGCACGTAAGTTTGGTATCTTCTATACTCATCTGCATAATATTCTGGACGCATGTTGCCGCCGCAGCCCCAGTTCTCGTTGCCTACGCCGAAATATTTCAGCTTCCAAGGCTTCTCTCTGCCGTTTTCCTTACGCCACTCCGCCATCGGCGACACGCCGTCGAACGTCATGTACTCCACCCACTCCGACATTTCCTGAACGGTGCCGCTGCCTACGTTGCCGGATATGTAAGGCTCGCATTCGAGCATTTCGCACAGCATTAAAAACTCATGCGTTCCGAAATGATTGCTCTCGACAACGCCTCCCCAGTGGGTGTTGATCATCCGTTTGCGTCCCTCGCGCGGTCCGACGCCGTCTTTCCAATGGTATTCATCGGCAAAGCAGCCGCCTGGCCAGCGAAGCACCGGAATTTTAATATTTTTGAGCGCAGCCACGACATCGTTGCGAATCCCGTTCGTATTCGGTATCGGTGAATCCTCGCCTACCCAGATCCCTTCATAAATGCACCGGCCCAAATGCTCGGAGAAATGCCCATAAATATTGCGGTTAATTGTGCCTTCCGCCAAATCGGCGTTAATCGTTACGCGGTTTGCCATAATGTAATCGCCCTCGCTTTTGTATGATTTTATAAATTGGCTAAAAAAAATAAACAGGATTAATATTTATATTTATTCTTGAATATAAATATTAATCCTAAATAAATCATAATCGCAGCGTTTGTATTTTGCAACCCCTTTCAAAAACATTATCGTCAAAAAAATACAATACCGCGTTATCGTATTTTCATCGCAATTCTCGGCTGATTTCATCCGTATTTATGACAACCAATTTCACTATGAGACGCAGCGCTATCTTCTGAAGTGGACGCATAATAAAGAAAACAGCCGAACAGAATTACAAAATCTGATCGGCTGCTTTGGATGATTATTTTCTCGCTGCAAATACTCGTCTTACTTCTCTAGAGGCAGCCAGCGCAGGAAATGCTGAATATGCGTGTCCCAATAGCCCCACTCATGGGTGCCGGGGCCTTCCTCATAGGTGAGCGGGTAATCGGCATCCGCACAAGCGTCGCGAAATGCGAGATTATCCTCGTAAAGGAAATCGTCCGTCCCGCAGCACTGGTAGAGCGCTGGCATCGGAGCATCAGTCGCGGCCAATTGCTTGACGACATGCAGCAAATCATCGTCTGTTCCTTCAATATCCTTCTCGCCATAGATTAGTCGGAAATACGGCACCATATGCGGATAGGCGGGGTCCTTGATGTGTTTAGCCATATCAACCGCGCCGGACAGGCTGCCCGCAGCCGAAATTCGGTCCGGATGACGGAGCGCCCATTTGAACGCGCCATAGCCGCCCATAGACAGGCCTGCAACGAAATTGTCCTCCCGTGCGTCGGATAACGGAAAGAACGAGCGTGCTATAGACGGCAGTTCCTCGGTCAGGAACGTCCAATATTTATTGCCATATTCCATATCCGTATAAAAGCTCTGATGCACATTCGGCATGACAACAGCCAATCCAAGCTCTGCAACATACCTTTCGATGGATGTTCTTCTCAACCATATCGTATCATCGTCAGACAAGCCATGCAGTAAATAAAGCGTTTTATGCAACGATTGACTGCTGCGGTTGTTCAATCCAATTTGCGTGGAAGTCTGCTGCGGTAAAATAACGGTCATAGACGTGCTTAAGCCTAACACCTCTGAAAAAAAGTTACAGGTAATAAGAGCCATACATACTTCCTCCCTACTAATCATATAAACAATTGTCCTTTGTAATGTAGCATCAAAATGAAACGCTTGCAATTGTAATACTGTCATTCCTCCTCCCTCTCTCTCTCTATTGTGCCATAAGTGTAGTTAGTGAACTTTTTTTCAGTGCTTATATGATTTGAGAATGAAAGGTATAATAGTAACCGTCTCAAGTCGGACAATAATGATATGGAGTTGATGGAAAATGAAATTGATGCCCTTAGAGCGCCGCGGAATTTCGAATAGCCGTCTTGCGCTAGGCTGTATGGGACTAGGCGGAAGCTGGAATGCTGCTGAAGCCTTTACGGCTGAGCACGTCCGCCAGGCGGAGAAAGCAATTGAGGCCGCGCTGTCGATCGGCATTACTTTTTTCGATCATGCAGATATTTATACTCAAGGGAAAGCGGAAGCTGTTTTCGGTCAGGTCCTCAAAAATCAGCCAAAGCTGCGTGAGCAAATCGTCCTCCAATCCAAGGTTGGCATTCAGCTTGCCGACGGCTATCTGCCGGGCCGCTTTAATTTCTCGAAGGAGCATATTCTGTCCTCGGTAGACGGCATACTAGAACGGCTCGGCACCGAATATTTGGACGTCCTGCTGCTTCACCGTCCGGATCCGCTCATGGAGCCGGATGAAATCGCGGAAGCCTTCACGAAGCTGAAGCTGTCGGGCAAGGTGCGCAACTTCGGCGTATCGAATATGAGTCCAGGACAAATTCGCTTCTTGCAGCGCGCGCTGCCAGATCCAATCGTTGTAAATCAGCTCGAAATGAGTCTGCTCCGTCATGACTGGGTCGATCAAGGCGTCCATGTTAATCAAAAAGCAGGCTTAAAGGATAATTTCCCAGAGGGGTTAATGGAAATGATGCAAATGGAGGACATTCAGATCCAGGCATGGGGACCGCTTGCTCAGGGTAGATTTTCCGGAAAGGTGTCGGAGAACGCTTCTGAGGAAGAGGTTAACACAGCTGCACTTGTTAAAAAGCTTGCAAATGAGAAAGAGACTACGCCGGAGGCCATCGTCCTAGGCTGGCTTATGAAGCATCCAGCGCGCATTCAGCCGGTTATCGGCACAGTTAATGCGGAGCGCATTATCTCCTGTCAGGATGCGGTTCGTCAGTCTGAGCTTATGACGAGAGAGGAATGGTATACGCTGCTCGTGAGCGTAAGAGGCGTCAATTTGCCGTAAATCCTTGCCTTTATCATCTTTGCAAGCCAAATTTTATTAATATTTTTTCATTTATTTCTCATAATTGCTGGTTTCCCTTTGTTTTGCTGTGTTTTCATTCTCATATGCAAAATTTCCCTGTTTCAACATGTGTTATAGTCAAATACATAAAACGAAACGCGGAGGGACATCCTGACAGCATGAGAAAATCGAACCTACTAAAATCGATTGCCAAAGCAGGCATTTGCAGCGCGATCGTACTATCGACTATCACATTAGGCGCTTTTGCGCAAAAAACGGAAGCAGCAACACCAGAAACAATGAATCTGATTACAAACAGCAAGCAACTAATCGGCACACCCTATAAATTCGGTGCACCAGCTGGCGTTACATACGCTTTTGATTGCTCCTCATTCACGCAATTTATTTTTAAGGGGTTAGATATTAATCTGCCTCGCACCTCGGTCGGTCAAGCATCGGTCGGAAAGAAGGTCGCCAAAGGCTCGCTTAGCATGGGAGATCTCGTCTTCTTCAAGACTAACGGGAAATCCATCAGCCATGTGGCTGTATATGCAGGCAATAATAAAATCCTGCACAGCTCCAGCAGCAAAGGTGTAACGATCTCGGATATGAGCTCCGGCTATTGGGCGAAGTACTATGTTACGGCTAGACGTGTAACCTAATCCATGAATAAACGCTATATTTTTTTAAGGAGCAATGACTGCTGCAAGCGGTCATTGCTCCTTTCTCTTTCCTTTAACACAAAGACAGGCTGCAGGAAAGACGCTATGAGAAAAGGTGATAAACATGTCCTTCCGCATACCTTTCATTAATGACCTTCAGCCAGCTTTCATCGTGCCCTGCCAGATAGAAGCTGTCCTTCCTTTTGCAAGCAACGCCTTCAAGCTCTGAGCGCTTAACGAGCTCAAAGAGCCGCGTCCCTTAGAAAAGAAACTTCCCTTTAGCCGAAAAAATCGTTAAAATGGGATAGAGTTGTCTACTTTCATCTATTACATAAGCTGATTCTATTTGAGAAAGGAATATTCCAATATGATTATTCAACCGAAAACTCGCGGTTTTATTTGCACGACCGCACATCCGGAGGGCTGCGCACAACAGGTGCAGCGTCAAATCGACTATGTACAAGGACAGCCGGCTATTGAAGGGCCTCGCAACGTGCTTGTAATCGGCGCTTCCACAGGGTACGGATTAGCTTCACGCATCGTGTCCTCTTTCGCCGCAGGCGCGAATACGGTCGGTGTATATTTCGACAAAGCGGCTGAAGGCGCTCGTACCGCATCTGCGGGCTGGTACAACTCGGCAGCATTCGAAGCAGCCGCTTCCGCAGCGGGGCGCAAATCGTACAGCATCGTTGGCGATGCGTTCTCTGATGAAATTAAAGCCAAAACGATCGACCTGATTAAAAATGAGCTAGGAAAAATCGATCTCGTCGTATACAGCGTAGCTTCTCCTCGCCGTACGCATCCGAAGACGGGCGAAACCTTCGCTTCTGTTATTAAGCCGCTTAACGACACCTATTCGAACAAAACCGTTAACTTCCATAATGGTGAAGTAACTACTGCTACAATCGAGCCTGCAACCGAGGACGAGCTTCGTCAGACAATCGCAGTTATGGGCGGCGAGGACTGGCAAATGTGGATCGATGTGCTGCAGCAGGCTGGCGTGCTTACTGAAGACGCTACTACCGTCGCTTATTCATACATCGGTCCGGAAATTACGCATGCTGTTTATCGCGAAGGAACCATCGGCGCTGCCAAGAACGACCTGGAAGCAACCGCTCGCCGACTGAATGAGCAGCTTGGCGCGAACGGCGGACGTGCATATGTATCTGTGAACAAAGCGCTCGTTACGCAATCAAGCTCAGCGATTCCTGTTGTGCCGCTTTACATTTCCGCACTTTACAAGGTTATGAAGGAGCAAGGCATTCATGAAGGCTGCATCGAGCAAATGTACCGTCTCTTCTCTGAGCGTCTGTACGGCAAAGGTGAGACGCTTGTTGACGAGAAGGGCCTTATCCGCGTTGACGATTGGGAAATGAGACCTGAAATTCAAGCGGAGGTTGCGAAGCTTTGGGCCGATCTGACGACAGAGAATGTCTATGAGCTATCTGATCTCGAAGGCTATCGCCGTGAGTTTTTCCAGCTGTTCGGCTTCGAGACTGACGGCATTGATTACGAGGCTGACGTGAATCCAGACGTGAACATCCCTAACCTGCGTTAGGAGCAAATAAGAAGCCAGTTAGACCCGTTGATCCGGACTATCTGGCTTCTTCATTTCGTTTTCTTGCTAAAAGAACCAAAAATATCGCCGAATACCTTACTAAGGTGTCCGGCGATTTCTCATTTAGCCTATTGCAGCTTTACGATTTGCCAAAAAATCGATCATCGAGCGGGCCTGCACCTTGCCTGCTGCTGCGGGCTTGCTTATCGCCTCACCGCTTACACGGAAGCGGAATTCCACGGTTTTGGAAACGCCTGGAATGAGGTCGAAGTAATTGTCGCTGAACAGCCCTTCTCCTTCAGCCGTCAACCATACTTGCTTCGCTAACACATCTGTCTCCAGCGTAAATTTCGTACCTGCGCTTCCTGCGACTTCTGTGATACGAACGCTGCTTTCCGTAAGCTTAAGCTCTTTGGCATGAACAAAATAAAACGCTTTACTGTCCACCTTTTGCCCGCCTGCTGTAAGCTCAGCGTACAACACAACGCTGCCCGCGTCGAGGCCTTCGAGCCACTCTTGCTCGTTTAGTGTAAACATAACTGCCGCACTATTGCCTTGAAGCATTGCTTGAACGGTTTCCTGCTTCAGAACCGAACCATTAAAATCATACAGCGTCACACGAAGATCGCCTGCTAGCGGTGTCAATACATCTGTTACGACATATACTTGAATCGATCCATCGTCCGTACGATCGAAAGATAACATCGTGTCGGCAAAGCTCTTTTTCGCGTAATACTGCATAGCTTTCCACTTTCCGTAGTAATCCATGCCCGCCCATGAAGCGACCGGCCAGCAATCGTTCATTTGCCAGTACAGCGTACCCATGCAGAAAGGCATTTTGCGGCGATGCGCTTCGATCGCCATCTTCATTGCCTCTGCCTGGAGCACCTGACTCATATAAAGAAAGGATGGGAAATCCTTCGGCTCGCTCATATAGATATCCATATATTCCTTAATTAGACGATTGCCGTCCCCGTTCTTCTGATGCGCCCTCATCACCTTCGAGTCCAGCTCTAAATCCTGCTCTACCGCGAAAGTCATGACCGTTTCATATTCCGGGAAGGACTGGAATCCATACTCGCTCATAAAACGTCCGACTTTTTTATTGTAATTTTCGAACGGTTCAACCGCATGCCAGACGCCCCAATAGTGAATATCTCCTTCTGAGGAGAGGGGATGCGCATGTTGATTAATATCTCCAGACAACGAGATGAGCGGCGATGAAGGCCAATAATCGGTTCCCGGCGCGAACGCTGAGACTGTATCCGGAAGAATGTCATGGAACACAGCCTCATAGTCGGCCCAAATCTTCTCCCTCTGCTCTGCTGTATAGTTTTTCTTCCAGCCCCATCCACCTGTCTCATCATATTGCGCCCAAGCCGAGTCAATCTCGTTGTTGCCGCACCACAAAGCGATGCTAGGATGATTGCGCAGACGCTTCACGTTTTCTTCCGCTTCAAGACGAACATTAAGAAGGAATGCGTCGTCTCCCGGATACATGCTGCAGGCAAACATAAAGTCCTGCCATACCAGAATGCCATACTCGTCACAGAGCTCATAGAAAATTGACTGCTCATAAATACCGCCGCCCCAAACGCGCAGCATATTCATATTGGATTCAACTGCTGTTACAATTTCATGTCTGTAGCGTTCCTCTGTCACGTCTGTAATGAAGCTGTCATTTGGAATATGATTAGCTCCTTTGGCAAACACAGGCACACCATTCAATTCAAAATAAAAGCTTGCCCCCGCCGCATCTTTGTCCCGTACTAGGCGGATCGAGCGTAAGCCGGTGCGGACAGATTTGTCAGCAATTACCTTATCCTCACGCAGCAGCTCTGCCGTAAAGGTGTATCGATGCGCATCTCCCAGACCTCTGCTCCACCATAGCTGCGGCTCCTTGATCACAGCCGGCACTTGAACCTTATTTAAACCTTGCTTCAAGTCTACCTCTTGCTCCCAAGCATGGCCTTGCGTGCTCAGCTTAATCGTGCCCGCCCAATTCTGCTCGGCTTCAACCTCCACGGTGATTGTCAAGCTGGCCTCAGCTGCGGTTACATTGTCCTTCTGTACATAGACATCGTTTATTTTGCTGTCCGACCAGCCTTCCAGCCTCGCATCACGCCAAATTCCGCTCGTTACGAAGCGCGGACCCCAATCCCAACCATAATGATACGGCGCTTTTCGGGCAAAAATACTAATCTTCTGCTCTCCCAGACCGCCAAGCTCAGATTGATCGTTCGTAGCCGGCAAGTTGTAGCCCAGCTTATCGATTTTCGGAAGATCCTCCTGAACCGGTGACCGGAAGCGGATCGACAGCTGGTTATTTTTTTCTGTCGCGATTGCTTTCACATCAACCTTCCAAGTTCTGAACATATTATCGGCGGATAACACATGTTTTCCATTCACAAAAACATCGGCATACGTATCTAGACCATCGAACACAAGCTCTAGCTTAGTGGAGCTGTAAAGGCTCGCCGGAATGTCAAAGAAAGACTGATATTCCCAATCTATCTTGTCTATCCATTGTAAATCATGCTCATTTGTTGCATAGAATGGATCTGCAATAACGCCATTGCGCAGCAAGTCAGTATGGACACAGCCCGGTACTGTTGCTTTCAGCCATTCCTCATCCTTGCATGCTTTAAACTTCCAATTGCTTAGTGCTTGTGTCATCTGTCCCATAATATCCTCCTAGGTGCTTAATGCGCATAATTACTCGTTTGACAATAACATGTTATTATATCTGTTTTTATATTACATAACAAAGGTTATCACCAAGTGCTTCATTGGTCAATTTCGTTTTTAAATATATTCATTAAATCGAGCATTTAAACGGTGTAGTTATTCAAAAAAATCAGTTATACTGATAGTAGGAATGACCAAATTAACAGATAACAAAGGATGAATGTCGTGAAGGGAAAAGTTACGATACAAGAGATCGCTGACCATATAGGCTTGTCGAAATATGCTGTATCCAGAGCGTTATCGGGAAAATCAGGCGTAAGCGCACAAACGAGAGAACGAATTATGAAGACTGCAGGCCAGCTTGGTTATTTCAAGGATTTGCCCGGCACATCTGTTTCTTCAGAGCTCATTGACCTCGATACGAGGACATGGTCAGGGACGATTCTCGTGTTATTTCCGAATGTTCGGTACCAGAACACCGACTCCTTATACTGGGGTCCGATATTTAACGGCATTTCTGCGCGGCTGAATCAGAAGAAAATTAATATCGTTACGCTTACAGAGCCGGAGGATGACTCGATGTTCACCTTGCTTAACCCGGAAGCGATCATGGGCATCATTACAGTGGGCTCGATCTCCAGCTCCATACTGTTTGATATCAAGCGCCTCGGTATTCCCGTGGTTATGGTTGATCATCTGGATCGCAGCTTTCAGTCCGATTCGATCTTTGCAGATAACTTGTCCGCTATGCGGGAAATGATAGGTGTGCTTATACGCAAGGGGTTTAAGAAATACCGATTTGTCGGCAATATAAAAGAAGCTCAAAGCTTTCAAGAAAGGTGGATCGGCTGTCGGGCCGAATTAGAAGATGCTGGACTGGATGGCAATGCTCATCCGATTCCAATCGGGGACGATCTTAACGCATTTGCCGATGCTATGGCTGCAGTCATCGAACAAGAAGGGTTGCCTGATGCATTCATATGCGTGAATGATATTTCCGCAAAGTTTGTGATTGAGGCGCTAGAGGGCTTAGGTGTCAGCTTGCCAGGGCAAGTAATCGTTACCGGCTTTGACAACACTCATCCCACGATTCCAATAACGGCTACGGTCAATGTCGACAAGGAGCTGCTTGGCAAGCGGGCAGTGGATCAAATTTTATGGCGAATTCTTAATCAAAGCTCCAGCTATGAGAAGAAGCTTATCCAAGCGGAGGTTATCTTCCGCAATTAATGTGTAAACCAAAAAGAACTGCTTCCGGGGGTCTGGATGACCTTGTGGCGCAGTTCTTTTTCTATGCGTAATCATACTTGGCTTTCTATTTGCACTATTCGGTCACAGATTACAGCTGCGTCATCCTTATCATGCGTAACAAGAATGCAGGTCATGTCAGCCGCGCGCAGCATGCGCTTAAGCTCTTCCCGAATACTCTGCTTCAAATCCGCGTCCAAGCTGCTGAACGGCTCGTCCATTAAGAGAAGCTCAGGAGCAGGAGCAAGCGCTCGGGCAAAGGCTACGCGCTGCTGCTGTCCTCCGCTCAGCTCATGCGGATACCGTTTGCGAAATGGCTGGAGCTGAATGAGCTCGAGCATTTCATCCAATCGCAGCAAACGTTCCTTCTTGGTCAACCCGTGCAGGCCAAACAAAATGTTTTGTGCTACGGTTAGATGCGGGAACAGCGCATAATCCTGAAAGATCATGCCAACGCCTCGCCGTTCAGGAAGCACGAGCTTATGTTGATCGACCAGCGTTCTGCCATTAATGACGATACTCCCGCTTCGCGGGGCTTCAAGACCGGCAATGATGCGCAATAACGTGCTTTTTCCACAGCCGCTTTGTCCTAGTATGCCGACAATCTCACCTTTATTCATTTGCAAGGAAAAGTCCTGCAGTACATTTCTTTTTGCCCTGCTATATCCGAAAGAGACGCTCGACAGCTCAAAAAAAGTCATGTTGATTTCTTCTCTCCTAACCAATGATAGAAAAAGACGGAAATGACGCCGACCGCAATAATAATCAAGGATGGAACGGACGCCTGATGAATTTGTTCATCGCTGGCATATTGATAGGCCTTGGTCGCGAGCGTCTCAAAATTGAACGGACGCAGAAGCAGCGTTAGCGGCAGCTCCTTCACGATTTCCATAAAAGCCAGAATGAATCCTGTCAGCACGGCCCCTTTGATAAGCGGCAGATCGACCTTGAAGAAGGTTCTCGTCATCCCCATTCCGAGCAGTCTGGAGGCCTCGGAGTACCGATTGCCGATCTTATCAAATCCAGCCTCTATCGCATTAAAGCCTACCGATAGAAAACGGATCACATAAGCAAATACGAGCATGACCAGCGACATGCTTAGGACAAGCTTGTTCGCTCCAAAACCAAGCCACACATAAAACCCGCTAAGCTGACCGTCGATTGAAATGAACAGGGCCAATACACCAATGGATAACACGGCGCCTGGGATTGAATAACCCATAGAGATTAGTCTCGTTAGCGCAAGCGCAAACAAGGAACGCTTGGCCGCCCGCGTGGCATTCGCCACAATAACAGCAAGCAGCATCAATAACATAATCGCAATGAAGGCGACCGTCAGCGTATTGCCGATTAACGCAATAAAGTGGGCATTTAATATATCCTCGTACGTCCATGTTGCCCAGACGATCAGCTGCAGGACAGGAATGCCGAATGACAATGCGAAAATAACAAGGCTGACAAATACTGCAATAAATGCTTTGACACCGCGTAATTTCCTTCTCGCCAGCGGTCTCATCTTGCTGGTCGAGGAGTGATACGCCCTGCGTCTGCGAACTAGACGTTCCAGAAGAAACAGTCCAATAACGAAGCTCATCATCAAACCGGACAAACGTATAGCTGAATCGACATCATACATGCCGAACCATGTTTTGAAAATTGCTGTCGTGAATGAAGAGATGCCATAGTGCTTGGTGACCCCATAGTCATTCAGCACCTCAAAGGCCACCAAACTTACGCCGCCCACAATGGCAGCCTGCGAAAGCGGCAGCACGATGCGAAAAAACACATGCAGCGAGCTCTTGCCCAGCAGCCTGGCATTTTCAATGAATACGGCGCTTTGCCTCTCCATAAACGTTTTCGTAATGAGATAGACATACGGAAATAAAAACAGCGTAAAAACAAAAATAGCGCCCTTCATGGACATGATGTCAAAAAAAGCTTGATTAGGCGTTATACCAAGCACATTACGCATAAAAGCCTGCACGCTACCGGTATAGCTTAACATATTACCGTACGTATAGGCAGCTATATATGGAGGTATGGCCAGCGGAAGCACAAAAACAAAATGAAAGAAGCGACGCAGCGGAAATTCATAAGCGGCAACGAGCCAAGCAAGTGACACGCCAATGATAACCGTAAAGCTGCCTGTTCCCAGCACCAGCCACATAGATTGCAAAGCAGCATCCACTACTACGTATTCTTTAATATGCTGCCAGTTTTCGTTCGGCGCTTGAAATAGTCCGAACAAAAGATAAAGAGACGGAACAAGGGCCGCTAGGGCCCCTATTACGCTTATGATCATCCAGCCGTTCAGCTTTCGCTTGAAGTTTCGCCATGCTGCAGAAGCATTCATTCTTATTTCCAGCCTACCTTATTTAAAATCTCAACCGCTTTTTTGTTATTCTCTCCAAGCTTGGCGAAATCAAGCTGCTGCGCTTTGAACTCTCCCCAGCCCTTCAGCAATTCCGGCATATCAGCCGCTGCATTCACTGGAAATTCATAGCTTCCTTGAGTCAGCAGAGTTTGTCCTTCCTTGCCGGTAATGTACTCGATGAGCTTAATGGCATTATCTTTGTTCTTAGCATGCTTGGTAAGACCTACACCGCTAATGTTCAGATGAGCGCCTGTCGTGTCCTGATTTGGGAAAAACACGCCGACTTGCTCTGCAACCTTTACTTCCTCCGCATCCTTGGAGTTCAGCATTTGACCTACATAATAAGTGTTCATAATCGCCACATCGCCTTGACCCGCGACAATCGCTTTCGCTTGATCGCGATCTCCGCCTTCCGGATCACGAGCAAAATTGTTGACAATTCCCTTAGCCCACTCTTCTGTTTGCTGCTCGCCATTCAGTTCAATAAAGGAAGCCAGCAGTGATTGATTGTACAAGTTGGAAGAGGAGCGCACAAGCACCTTTCCTTTCCATTTTTCACTCGCCAAGTCCTCATATGTGGACAATTGATCCGGTGTAACACGATCCATTGCGTAAACGATAACGCGGGCACGGGTTGCCATGCCTACCCATTGATTATCCGTATCACGCAGCTGTGCCGGCACATTGCTCTCCACCGCTTGGGATTCGATTGGCTGCAATACATCGTTTTGTTTGGCGTAGTTCAATACACCGCCATCTACTGTAATGAACAAATCTGCTTCTGAGCTTTCTCCTTCACGCTTCAAGCGCTCAACCAGCTCTTCTGCTGTTCCCTTGATTTCATTGACTTTAATGCCGGTTTCCTGCGTAAAAGCTGCAAATAGCTGGCTATCTACATCATAGTGACGAGCCGTAAATACATTAACAACCTGATCTTTACCGCTATTGTCAACTGCTTCTGTTGGTGCAGCGCTAGCTTCAGGGGATGGGGATGCCGCATTTGTTGGAGCATTTTCTGTGTTGTTGGCACCGCAGCCTGCTAATACGAGTACTGTCATCATCGTGAGCATCAAAATGCCGACTATGTATTTCTTTGTCATCTTCTTCGTTCCCCTTGTTTGTTTATTTGTCTCTCCTGATAATGAATATCATTACCAACGACTCAACAGTTCTTATTGTAACGAATTAAAATGAGAAAATGCTGTGAAAATATAAAAAAGATAGCTTTCCGAATATTATTTTCGAGATGCTATCTTGAAGGCCAGTGAAACTGACGTACCTTCATGCTCTTTACTCTCGATGATCATCTTTCCTCCATATCTATCCATGAGACGTTTTGCAATAGCTAGACCAAGACCATATCCTCCACTCTCGCCGCTTCTTGCCTTATCCGCCCGGTAAAGCCGATGCGTGACAAACGGCAAATGCTGCTCTGAAATACCAATCCCAAAATCAGTAACGCCGATGACAGCGTACTGCTCGTCAATTTCGGTTGTAACCAGGATCGATTTGCTCTGACCCGAGTATTTAATAGCATTGTCCAATATAATAAGCATAATCTGCTCTAAATGCTGCTCCGAAATGACAAGGTTGGTCCGGGATAAAGCATGAAGCTCCGCTTTAATGTTGAAGTCAGAATAGAGTAAGGCAAAATTTTTGACAACCTGATTAACAGTTCGTTCCGCTTGAGGCCATTCCGAATGCGGATTCTCGTACTCCTTCTCGGCTCTCGATAAAGTGAGCAGCTCCTCGACAAGTCCTTTCAGTCTAGCCAGCTCCTGTGCTGAAGCGTTCAAAGACTCTGTAAGGACAGCAGGATCATCCTTTCCCCACCTCTGGAGCATCGCCAAATGCCCTTCGATGATGGCAACAGGCGTTCTCAGCTCATGAGAAGCATCCTCTACGAATTGCTTCTGCTGCTCGAACGAACGCTCCACCTTCTCCATCATATCGTTAAACAACTTCATCAGCGTTGTTATTTCATCATGGTTATTCTCATTTAGCGACACACGCTGGTGAAAGCCTTTTTCCTTAATGTTCAGCATCGTTTCATTCATCGCTTGAAGCGGTCGAAGCAGCTGCCTGGCAAGCAGTCCTCCGCCAATGCCGCTAATCACAACAGCACCAAGACAGCATATCAGCATCACTTGAAAAAAAGCTGAGCTTAGCTTGTCGAATTCCTCAATACTTTTGACAATTTCAATGGTCCCGTTAAACTCAAACACGGTGAGAGGGCTGCGCATGAGCAATAGATGCTCGTCCAAATACCATGTACCGGCAGCAGTCAGGCTGGACGCAGGATAAGACTGCTGCCATTTCACCGGTATGTTCTCAGATACGATAATGAGCGGCTGTCCTTGCTCATCCAATACGCGTATCAGCTGATTATTCTCATTCACCTTCTCAAGAAAATGTCGAATCTGCCCCAGCTCCGAACCTTGGAAGGTAAGCTCCTTCTCCAATAAGTAGTTCAATATTTCCCTCAAATCCTGCCGCGTATTTGACTCTTCCTGATTCGCCATCCAACGCTCAACAAAAATGTATTGCACGGCATTATATGCAGCAAACAGTAGAAAGAGCAGAAGTGACGACCAAATCGTCAGCTTCCACTTCATAGGTATTTGTGAAAAAGCTAATGTTAGCTTGCTCATTTTTTCATCACATAACCGATGCCCCGCTGTGTTTGTATAAAGCTAGCCTCACCGGGACTATCAATTTTATTGCGCAAATAGCGTACATAAACATCCACTACATTCGTATCTACGGCAGCTTCAAAGCCCCACACTTTATCCAGCAGCGTCTCCCTGGAGAGAACACGATTCGTATTTTGCATAAAAGCGACCAGCAAGCCGAACTCGCGCTTCGTCAGCACAATCTGCTCATCCCCCTTGCATACCATCCTTTCATTCAAATCTACGGTCAGCTCGTGGAAGGTAAGCATCGAACGCTCCTCTTCAATCTGCTTTTCCTGCCGTCTAAAAACAACTCGGATGCGCGCCAGCAGCTCTTCAATCGCAAAGGGCTTCGGCAAATAATCATCCGCTCCGCTATCCAAACCTAAGACGCGGTCTGTTATACTGTCTCTGGCCGTAAGCATAATAATAGACGTTGCTTTGGCAGCTCGAATCCGCTTGCACACTTCAAGTCCATCCATGCCCGGCAGCATTAAATCCAGCAATATAATGTCCCACTCATCTCGTAAAGCAAGCTCGAGTCCGCTATTTCCGTCATACGCGACGACAACGCTATACGCTTCATGCCGCAGCTCCAGCTCAATAAACCGCGCTAAATTTCTCTCATCCTCAATGAGCAAAATTTTCTTCATCTAGTGATCCGCCTTTTCTTTAAGCTTGCTCATTTAAATCCTTATCTTATACATTTTATTTGATAATCGTTCTCAACGTCAATTGTAAATAAAAGGCTCCCCTCGAATAGGGAAAATGACGTCCCTATTCGAGGAGAGCAATGATTTGTTAATGACTGGAGTTCTTAGCGACCTGCACTCTTTTGATGAAGAATGCTAAAACTAAGCCGATCATGGCGACGATCATGGCGAATAGGAAGGAATTCTGAATACCAGCTGTTAGCGCGAGCGGCGCATTGGCCGGATCCGTCGGATCCGCAGCGCTCCTCATAAAGCCGTTCATTCCTGCGGTCATAACACTGACAGCAACCGCCGTACCAATGGCACCCGCAACCTGCTGCAGTGTATTCATGATTGCCGTTCCATCCGGATAAAGCTCGCGCGGAAGCTGATTCAAGCCATTCGTCTGCGCTGGCATCCACACCATTGATATCCCGATCATCAAGCTGGAATGCAATACGACGATTAGAGTAAGTGTCGATGCCGTCGTAATGCCGGAGAAAAACCACAGAGCAGCGACAACGATGGCGAGACCAGGGATAACGAGCCATTTCGGACCGAATCTATCGAACAAGCCGCCCATGACAGGAGACAAAATACCGTTAATGAGGCCCCCCGGCAATAACACTAGCCCCGCTGTCAATGCGGGCAAGCCCAAGCCACTAATCAAATACATAGGCAATACGAGCATTGCAGCCAGAATCATCATCATACAAATGAACACCATCGAAGTCCCGACGACAAACATCGGATATTTGAAAGCGCGAAGGTTCATCATCGGCTGCTTCATAGTCAATTGACGAAAGGCAAAAATGATAAGCGCTACCGCGCCAATGATCATAGCTGCAATAACCTTCAGGCTGCTCCACCCATGCTCACCCTCGCCTGCGCTGCTAAATGCGAACACAATGCCGCCGAAACCGACGGACGAGAAAATAATCGAGAAGAAATCAATTTTGGGCTTCGTAATCGTAGATACATTTTGCATAAAAAAAGCGCCGAATACTAATGCAATGACGAGAAACGGCAATGACAGCCAGAAAATCCAATGCCAGCTAAGCTTATCGATCAGCAGTCCTGCAATGGTAGGACCTATAGCTGGCGCGACCATAATAACTAAGCCGATGACACCCATTGCCGCTCCGCGCTTCTCCGCTGGGAAAATAATAAGGATCGTGTTAAACATCAGCGGCAGCAATAACGCTGTCCCTACAGCTTGGATGACACGTGCTGTCATAAGCACCTCAAAGCTTGGCGCGAGCGCAGCAACGAGCGTCCCTATTGCAGAAAAGGTTACAGCGGCAATAAACAGCTGCCTTGTCGTTAACCATTGCAGCAGTAAGCCGGATATGGGAACCAAAATTCCCAAGGTAAGCAGATAACCCGTCGTTAACCATTGAACGGTCGCCGGGGAAATTTCAAATATTTGAATCAAATCACTTAACGCCACATTGAGTGCCGTTTCGCTGAACATACCGATAAAACCGCTTAATAATAAAGAAATCATAATCGGGAGCACCTTATATTTCTGCTCCGTTCGCTCGGCGGCGGCTGACATTGTTGCTTGCAGTTTCTCCACTCTCCTACTGTCTAATTATCTTTTTCTAATCATGATTTCTCATAGAGAAGGACATGTGTGAATGAGATAAGGGATACATTTCGATGCAGTCAAAAGCGGCTGCTTATCCTTATTGGTCAGCGCCAGAATAAGCGCTCCCTCAAGCAAGGAAACGACAACGACCGCTACCTCCTTCGATCTCGCCTGCTCCATACCGGTCTTCTGCAAATATTCGCCAATGACCGACTGCCAAGCCGCAAATACATCCTGACAGACGTTTCTTAGCTTTTCATTGATTGAAGAGGTCTCCACAGCCATCCAGAAACTGAACGGCATATAACCTTCAAAATCATATTTCTCCGCATCATCCGCCATATCCAGAATGAAGGCCTGCACCGCATCCGCAGCATCGGAGTGCTTCGCAAAGACGGAAGCCCACTTCTCGATGACCATATGCTTCGTACAGACAATACATTCAAGCGCCAGCTCCTCTTTTCCGTTAGGAAAATAATAATACAGGGAGCCTTTTGGGCTGTTGCTCTCCTTAATAATTTGGCTTAAGCCTGTCGCGTGATACCCTTGCGTAAAAAAAAGTCTCGCTGCCGTTCCCAAAATCGCTTGTCTGGCGTTTGGTTTATCTGTCATGCTTCACCTCAAAATTATAACGATCGGTCTATATAATGAAACCATTTTACAGCTGTGAAAGTCAACTATTATTTTAGTTGTAAAATAATGCACAATAAAAAAGAAGACAACTGGACAGCAGCCCAATTGTCTCCTTATTACGTCTGTTAATTAGAAGCCTACAGCCGCTTTCTCCGCTTGCGCGATACCATTTGCGATAATTGTCTCGGCTTGATCAGGAAGCTGAGCGTGGCCTTCAACAATTACGTTCTCGAAGTTCGTTACTCCGAAGAAGCTCATAATGTTGCGAACATAGTTGAAGGACATTTCCGCAGCAGCGGCAGGACCCTCAGAGTAAATGCCGCCGCGAGCGTTAATCAAGGCAACCTTTTTGTCAGGGATAAGACCAACCGGACCTTCAGCGGTGTAAGAGAAGGTTTTGCCTGCCTGATAAATGTAGTCAATATACGTATGAAGCACGGCCGGAATCGTCAGGTTCCAAAGCGGGAAGCCGAAAACGACCTTATCCGCCGCCAGGAATTGATCGATGTATTTGCCTGAAACCTCAACAGCCGCCTGCTCTTCAGAGGTAAGCTCCATGCCGCGAGCCGCTTTGAAGTTACCATTGATCATGTCGGCGTTCATATAAGGAAGCTCTTCCTTGAACAGGTCAAGCTCGATAATTGTATCCTCAGGATGGCTTTTTTTATAGCTGTCCAAGAAAGCATGATACAGCTTTACACTGATTGCTTGCTCAATGGCGCGATCATTTGCTTTGACGAATAATACAGTACTCATTTTGTGTACCCTCCACATGATGTTTATTTACTTTTTGTAAGTATCTTTATTGTATATAGTTTTGGAGAGGACAACATCGGCAATAAGACTGAAAAATGAATAGAAAAAAAATTTTAAGGCGTAGGCCTAGTCTTACGACAATAGTCTTAGACTATAGGACATGTACGGCGAATAAGGCAGCCTGTGTCCGATCGGACAGGTTTAATTTGCCCAAAATACTGCTAACATGCGTCTTCACTGTCTTTTCTGCTACCATTAATGTACTGGCAATTTCCTTATTGCTCATCCCTTTGGTCAACAACTGCAGCACCTCAAGCTCTCTTGGCGTCAATGTTTCAATTAATTCACGTTCTGGAAGCTTGTCAGCAGAATCTGCTTGAGGCGCTATTTGGGATAAAAGAGAGTTTGAAATGTCCGGATGAAGCTGTATGTTTCCTTTGTAGGCGCTGCGTATTGCTTCCGCAAGCTGCTCCGGCTCTACGTCCTTAAGCATATAGCCGATCGCTCCCGTTTGCAGCGCAGGCACGATGTGGCTTCGGTCGGAGAAGCTCGTAAGAACAAGCACCTTAATCGCAGGGTTTTGCTGCGCAATGAGGCTGCTCGCCTCAATACCGTCCATAATCGGCATATTCAAGTCCATTAAAATAATGTCCGGCTTTAATTCTGCTGCTTTCTCTACTGCCTCTTTCCCATTACCCGCTTCCCCGACAAGCTCGAAATCGGGCTGCATGCTGAGAAAAAACGAAATCCCCTTTAACACAATCTGATGATCATCCACCAGCATAATTTTAATTTTGAAAGCCATTTATTAATCCTCATCCCACTTTCGCTCATCCAATGGATAAGGGATCGTCGCTTTTACGCTCGTTGACGCTCCCTTACCGCTCGTAATAGACAGCTCTCCACCGAGTGTCTCGGCCCTCTCCCTCATCGATAGCATACCCATCGTTAAGCGCCCGTTAAGCATCTCTGAGGAAAAGCCTTTTCCGCTATCGGTTATTTCCAAGCTTGCCTCATGTTCGGTCTTCATAAGCTTAATATGAACCTTATTCGTTCCCGCATGTTTCTTCACATTATTTAACGCCTCTTGTCCAATTCGCCATAAAGCCTCTTCCAGCTGCCGCGGCAGCTCACGCACACCATCCGCCTGCTCGGAGACGATCAAATCCATGCTTTGTCCATAATGCTTGAGCGCAGTAAGCAGCCCATGCTCCAGACCTGCGGGGCGCAGCTGCCAGATCAGCGTTCGCATTTCCTTTAACGCCTCTTGTGAAAGCTGTCTGATCTCCTGAAGCGATCGTTCGACGATCGGCTCCTTGCCTGCGATCATGGTTTCCGCCCCTTTCGCCAAAAAGGACAAGGAAAACACCTTTTGAATGACGGAGTCATGCAAATCCCGCGCCATACGATGCCGTTCTTCTATTCGCGCAATCTCTCGCTGCTGCTCGTAAACGCGCAAATTTTCAATGCATAGCGTAAAATGATCCCCCAGGGAATACATGAAATCGCTCTGGTAGTCATCGAACTCTCTGCTTAGCGGACTGCTCATGAACAGCACGCCAAACGGTCGATTTCTTACCCGAAGCGGTATTGCGGCTGCAGATAAGAAGGGAGGTATGCCAATGGTCGATAAAGATACGCATGGCTCCTTCTGACTATCAGAAATAACAAGAAGGCGGTTCTCACGAAAGGCCGTGCTTACCGGGCCAGCTTGATCGGTTGCAAGCGACTTCCATTCCTTCAACAGTTGATTGTCTGTATAGTGAGCGCGCAGAGACAGCTGCTGCTGATCATAAATGAACAAAGACACATGCTTCCAATTAAACATTTCACCGATTCGTTTCACAGCCAGCAAAGGAAGCTGATGGATATCCTGAATCGCGTTGATCTGTTGAATGACGTCGCCCAGCTTCGCATAATGAATAGCATTTTGCTCCTGAACCTGGTAGAGGCGAATCCTTTTGACCGCTGTTCCGATCTGATACGCGACAGCCTGAAGCAGCGCCAGCTCCTCTTCGGAAAAGCTCACCTTGCCCGCTTCCGCCACGTTCAGCAGGCCGAAGCGGTCTTTTCCTGCTTTTAGAGGAACGGTCGCATGATGGGTTACCCCCTCGATATCACCAAACTGATGAGTTACTGCATACGTAATTCTGGAGCATTCTATAATATTCACAGCACGATTCAGTTTACTTTGCTTAAAGCTTTTCACGCACCAGCATTCTTCGCCGCACATGACGGCCTGATTATTCGCATTTAAAGCTTGCGGTAATTGATTTGTTGCCACACACAGCTTATCGCTTCGCTCATCTGTCATGAAGATCCAGCCGGTCGTAAAGCCGGTGACCTGCAGCAGCTTCTCAAGTACAGCATTCAGCATTTGCTCCATATCATTCATGCTGTTGAGCATTTCGGCGATTTCCTTGAGCGCCAACAGCTCATTCGCGCGAATCTCCCGGGACATGCAATCACTTCCCTTTGATTAATAATAAATAACAAGCTACTGCGCCAAGCTCAGCAACAGCGATCGATATGCCCATAGGCAGCGCGTTGGCGTCTCCACTCAGACCAACAAGCGGGGCCATCATACCGCCTAATGTAAATGAAAGCAGACCAAGCAAAGCGGATGCGCTGCCCGCTGCATGAGCATTTTTCCTCATGGCCAGCGAGAAGCCTGTTGTACTAATGATACCTACGCTGGAAACGACAAAAAACAACGGGATTAGAATAGCTGTTAATGGCGCTTCTATAATAATCATCAGCAATAAAATAACGCCTGCTGCAGCTGCAATCCCCAAACCAACCGTAAACAATCTCTGCTCCCTAAGCTTAGCAGCAAGTCTTCCCGTAATTTGACCAAATATGATGATGCCTAGACCGTTCATCGCAAATAACAGACTGAACCCTTGAGGCGTAACGCCATATAGGTTTTGCAGCACAAATGGAGAGCCTGCGATATAGGCGAACATCGCAGCCATGACAAGACCCTGCGCGAGGGCATAGCCCATAAAGTAGCGATCCCCAAGCAGTATGCCGAAGGTAGACATCGTCTGTCGCAGCCCGCCGGCCAAACGCTTCTCAGGACCGAGCGTTTCCGGCATTCCGAAGAAAACAGCAGCCAGCATAAGTACACCCCAGACAGCAAGCACGATAAATACGCCTTCCCAGGATGTAATCTTAAGCAGCTGTCCCCCCGCAATCGGAGCGAAGATAGGCGCCGCCCCGTTCACTAGCATCAGCATGGCAAAAAACTTTGTCAGTTCAGGCCCTGAATACAAATCTCTCACAATAGCACGAGATATGACGATTCCCGCGGCACCGGCAAAGCCCTGAATAAAGCGTAAAGCTACCAGCACACCGATCGATGGAGCAAAAGCGCAAAGCACAGAGGAAATCCCATAAATGGCGAGGAAGATGAGCAACGGCCGCCTTCTTCCCTGTATGTCACTCAAAGCTCCGGCCAGCAATTGTCCGACTGACAAGCCGATCATACAGGCTGTCAGACTTAGCTGAACAAGCGAGGTGCTTGTATGTAATTCCCTGCTGATGGTCGGAAATGCGGGCAAATACATGTCTAGCGAAAGCGGTCCGAACGCGGAAAGCGACCCAAGTAATATAATGAGCCACAATCGGTTGGCACTCGTTGAAGAGTCGGCATTTCTCGAATGGATTTTACTCTGATCACGCAAGCAGCACATCTCCTTCATCTCTCTGTTTCTATCGTCCTACTTTATCACCTTTCCTTTTTTTGTTCCAATACCTCTTGCATACTATAGTTTTCATTTGTCCTCCCATGCTTTGTTTGTTATGATTGTGTAAAGATTATCCGGCTACGAGGTGAATGACATGCAGAAGATTAAAGTTTTTTCGGGCACATCCAATATCCAACTCGCAAAGCAGATTTGCAAACAGCTAGAAGTACCGCTCGGGGACGTTGCGATATCCAGACAACAAAGTGGAGAAATCCATGTATCCTACCAGGAACCGATCCGAACCTGCGATGTGTTTATCGTGCAGTCGCTTTCACATCCCGTCAATGAGCATCTCATTGAGCTGCTTGTCATGATCGACGCTGCCAAACGCGCATCAGCCAAGACGATTAATATCGTCATGCCCTATTACGGCTACGCGCGACAAGAGCGGAAATCTTCGCCGCGGGAGCCAATCTCGGCGAAGATGGTAGCAGATGTCCTGACGACCGTCGGTGCCAGCCGGATCATTACCGTTGATTTGCATGCCGATCCTATCCAAGGGTTCTTCGATATTCCGGTCGATCATTTGACGGCGTTAAATTTGATTATCAAATATTTAAGAAGCAAAAACATTAAAAATCCGGTTGTCGTGTCTCCAGATGCCGGAAGAGCCTCAACAGCCGAGAAGTTAGCCGGCTTGCTCGATTGTCCGTTTGCCATCATGATCAAAAACCGTCCCGCTCACAATCAATCGGAAATTACACATATCATTGGCGAAGTTGAAGACATGACGCCGATTATTATTGAGGATTTAATCGATACGGGCAGTACAATCGTGAATGTCGTGGAGGCTCTTAAGAAAAAAGGAGCTATGGATGCCTATATTTGCGCTACACATGGGTTGTTCTCGGCCAATGCGCTGGACAAGCTGAATCATCCGAATATTCGCGAGGTCGTCATTACAGACACGATCACGATCGACGAAGCGCCTTCGGATAAGTTTGTCGTTCTCCCCATGGCACCGCTGCTTGGCACAGCGATAAAGATCATTAGCGAGGGCGGCTCACTTGACATGCTGTTTGTGCCGGAACGCAGAATGCCAGTGAAGGCGCTCGACTAGCACATATCAAAATACAAAACACCGCTTTTGCTGCTCATGCAGCTTTGGCGGTGTTTCTGTTTTTGTCAGCTTATCGCTTGGCTCGAAATAGAAGCTTATGCTCTTGAAGTGACTCCCGCTGATAGGCAACCGAAATCCCATACCTCGTAATGTCATCCTTCTTCACGCGTTTAAAGGCAAGCAAGGTTTCCACCTCTCGGCTGAATGGGAAAGGCTCCAGCTCTATCGTCTTCTCGTCCGTCCAATCGGCCAGCAGTCTCGTCTGTCCAGAGCGATCGAACCAGTATTGAAAGCCATCCGCAAACCATTCGTACTGTCCGCTGGGCGTACCAGGCTGCTCCATACATACGAACAAGGATAACTCATCGCATAAAAACAGCGCTTTCGCATGATTTTGCAGCAGCTTTAAATTCACTTTAAGCTTCTCTATAATCGAGCTTTGTCTCGCAAACTCCCTCTCAACAAACGTTACCGTATCATCGTTTCTAAACTTCTCCGCGAGCGCTGTATACAATATGCTGCCAAGCAGTGCCGCATATTCGCTTTTTTCCTGCAGTTTATCAAGTGCCATGGAATAAAAGAAAAATCGGATGTTGCCCGGATAATCGCGGAAAGAAAACGGGAGGCTCCCAGCATCGTTCCATATCGGAATTCGATCCAAGTCGATCCAGCTGCTATCATGCTCGTAGGCCGCTAGCGTTAATTCTTCTCTTCGCTCTGGGTCGGCAAACAGCTCATCGCGCCAAGCCGATATAAGATCACCCGATATTCTGGCATGATCCTGCTGGGCAATCAAAATGAATGCGTCATCATTTTCGTATACAATCATCGATACCACCCCTCCTTCATGAAAAAGTCGATGATTAGCGAGCTTCTATTTGTCCAATCAGGTTCTGCCCATCGTACGACTGCTTGATCTCCTCGTGTCGTGAGATGACAACGTCCATCAAGCATCTGTAAATTGTTGTGGCATAATCCGGTTTCAATCCATGGGTATCTGATAGCTGAATAATTTTATGAAATTGCGTGGATTCCCGCTTCGGGTCCTGCGCCTCCAGCTTATTTATCGCTTTGTACAAGCCAACCTCCTCCGTTAAAGCAAATCGCTTCGCCAGCAAGGAAATGATTTCATCATCCAATTGATCGATGCCTGCTCTTAATTCGTTCAGTCTAAATGCCTTCATACGCCTCTCCTTATCTCCGTTAGGTTTCTTATCATTGTACCATTTTCTGCACCGGAAAGGCTACGAAGATAAGCATACCGCTAGATCCAGCCTTTAGCCTGTGCGTGCTGAATGATATCAGTCTTATCTCTCCCGTCGAGCTTTGATATCATTTCCGACATGTAATTCCGAATCGTTCCGTGGCTCAAAAAAAACTGCTGACCGATCTCCTTCATTGTCGGCTCCTTGGCTGCGAGTCACAATATATCTACCTCTCGAGGGCATTTCAATATCAAGCACACATACCTTTGGTAACTTAATAGTAAAAAAAATATGTCATGCGTTAGGGAGCAGTCTCAGTCCCTTTGCATGACATTTGTCATAACCTTTTAAAATGGCATTATTGGATTTGTAAGATCCGTTTCTTACTAAGCTCACGCTTCACAACCGGTGCAACCTTCGTTGCTAAGAGCTCAATCGAAGCAGCAACCTTAGAATAAGGTACGGCGCCAATATCGAACTGGGCCATAAAACGGTTATGTCCAAAGAGCTCGTGCTGAGCTAAAATTTTCTCAACAATTTCCTCCGGACTGCCTATAGCGAGCGCGTTCACAGGACTGGTTAGCTGCTCGAACTGCTCCCTCGACAGCTGCTCTCCGCGCGCGCTTCCGCCCATGAACTGAGCAACATAGCTTGCATAATAAGGATAGAACTCATCCCTTGCTTGCTTGGATGAATTCGCGATATAACCGTGGCTCGTGATCGCAACCTTGAGCGCTTCAGGCTTGTGTCCTGCGGCTATGCCAGCGGCTTTATACACGTCAACCAAGGACTTGAACTTAGCAGGATCGCCGCCTAAAATAGCAAGCGTCATTTCTGTCCCAAGCTGTCCTGCAAGCTCAGCGCTCGATGGCGTGCCGCCTACCCCAATCGATACGGGAAGCCGTTTCTGAAGCGGCCGCGGTGCGATTTCCGCATTCTTAAGCGATGAACGCAGCTTGCCTTCCCACGTCACTCTCTTGTGCATGTTCAGCTCCAGAAGCAAATTGATTTTCTCCGAAAATAAATCTTTATAGTTGTCCAGCTCATAGCCGAATAAAGGAAAAGACTCTACATACGCGCCCCGTCCGACGATGATCTCCGCCCGACCGTCTGAGAGAAGGTCAAGCGTTGCAAAATCCTCAAACACGCGAACGGGATCCGAGGTGCCAAGCACGGTTGTCGCACTCGTTAAGCGAATACGGCTCGTTGCTTGCGCAATCGCAGCAAGCACCACCGGAGGCGAAGACACGACGAAATCAAGGCGATGATGCTCGCCGACCCCGAACACATCAAGGCCAGCTTCATCGGCAAGCTTCGCTGCCGCCACAATTTCTTTCATTCTCGCGCTAGGGCTGATCGTATGGCCCGTGACAGGATCAATACTAATATCCCCTAATGTATATATGCCAAATTCAAAAACGTTGCCTTCGTTCATTTCCGTAATAGCGCTCATAGCATGTCCTCCTTGATGTCGGCCATCATTTCATACTTCATTTATATAAGAAGACTCGTGAAATCTTCTGTGTAAATGTTAGTTACTTAACGTAAGTAATGATACATAAGTTATTTAAATGGGTCAAGCACATTTTCGAGGTGTATGCCATTCGTCCCCAATCATCCGTCAGCTTTAGCATACGTAAAAAGGCTGAAGCCTATCATACTCGCTTCAGCCTTTTTCTTATTCACTTATGATGAGTACGCCCCAAGCCTCCAACTCGAGCTTCTGGCCGAAAGCAATCAAAGCTCCCGTCAGCAGCTCCTGACCGGAAGGATGTGGATAATCGAAAATAGTCTTATCATTCGAATAGTTAAAATAATAGCGAAGCCGTTTACCCTCCGCATTCGTTCCGGATTTCACGATAAGCGGAAAGGAATGAACCTGATCTGCTCCCCATAGTCCCGCTTCCTGGACCGCACTTGCCAGCACCTTTCTAATGACAGCCCCGCTTGGCAAAGTGCCGATATAGGTAGCTGTCCCTTCGCCAAAGCGATTGCGGGTAATCGCGGCATATTCACCCCAATGCGAATGGTCGTAATAAGCCAGCACATCCGCTGTTACCGGAGTTATCAGTTCCATCCAGGTCTCTACCTTGCCGCTATCCTCACCGGTTGCGATTAGCTCGCCCTTTAAACCGACTTCATTTGGACTGACAAACATGTTGTATGTAATACCGCAGGCCTCGTGAATAATGCCTGGCTGCTGCGTGCTCCGCACCTTGACGACCTCATTCGTGAAGCCGCTCTTGAACGTGTAGACGACATGACCGCCGCCCTTGACGTATTCGTTAAGCCGCACGAGACACTCGTCAGGGACCGCATATAAGGCGGGAACAATGATCAGCTTATAGTCGTTCAGCCTTGTACTCGATGGTTGAATGAAATCGCACTCGACATTCAGCTTGTACAATTCGTCATACATGGCGCGGACAACATCATTATACGTCTTGCCGTCCGGCAGTTTAAACCATTCCAGCGCGGAGAGCGCCTCATTGCTGACCATAACCGCGACATGATTTTTCTTCGTCATATTGACTAGCTTATTGCTTAGCCGATCGAAATCAGCGCCGATCGTTTTCGCTTCGTTATAAACCGGATTCGGCAGGAAATCATGGCTTAACAGCCCTTTCCAATACGTCTCGAACGAATTATGAATGGAATGCCAATGCCAGTATGCGACCATATTTGCGCCCGATGCGAGATGACTGAACGCTTGCAGCCGCAATTGCCCGGGATATGGCGTCCAGTGCGGGAAAGCCTGCGCCTGCGTTTCCAATACCAGATAGTTGCGACCGTCCTTCAGCGAGCGGGTCATGTCGCCTCCGAACGAGATTTCAATACCGGTTAAATCATCCTGAGAAGGATGATAGATGTCAACGCCCGCGATATCGAAAGGCTTCGAGGCTGCAAAATGATCCACCGACGGTTGAACGCCGAACGAGTAACCGCGCCATTCAAAATCAAAGTTTTGCGTGACGAATTGCTCCGGCCGCTTGTACTCGTAAACAAGCGATACCTGCCATGCCAGAAACTCGTTTACAAGTCCCCGTTGAAATTTGGCAAACTCCGCACCCAAGCTGCCGTTGATCGTCCCGATTACGGACGGGAAGTCTTCCCAGCTGTTAATGCGGTTGCTCCAATAATCGAGCCCGAACAGCTTATTTACACGGTCCAGCGTCTCGTAAGTATCCCTCATGTATTTGATGAAATTCAGTTGAACATTCGGTCCAGCTGTGTCATAGTGCTTCGTCTCATTATCCGTCTGATAGCCGATGACCGCCGGATGCCCGCTTACTCGGGAAATCAGCTTGCGGATAATCCGCTCAGCATAGAAGAGATACGTGGGATTGGTGATATCCATAATTTGACGCGCTCCGTATTTGCCCGGGCCATTGGCCGTTACGGCCAGTACGTCCGGATGCTCCTTCACCATCCAAGATGGCACCGCATAGGTAGGCGTCCCCACAATGACTTGAATGCCTGCCTCCTGCATCGCGTCCAGCACTCTGTCCACGGAACTGAAATCAAATACGCCGTTTTGCGGCTCATGCGTACTCCAAGTGGATTCGGCAATCCGGACCACATTAATGCCCGCTTCCTTCATCATTCGGATGTCCTCATGCAGACGATCATAAGGCATGTATTCATCGTAATAGGCAACGCCATACAGCAATTTCTTCATCATGACCGCTCCTCTTATATGTTAGACATAAGACACGCTATCCGCAGCTTATCCTTTTACCGCGCCTTCGGCAATACCGTGCATAATGAATTTTTGGAAAAATGCATATATAATGATAACCGGAATCGCCGTCAGCACAAGCGCAGCCAAAATAAGCGACCAATCCTTGTTGTATTCGCCAAACAGCGTGTTCGTCGATAATATAAGCGTAAATTTGCTCGAGTCCGTCAGCATGAGCAGCGGCAGCAGGAAGTCATTCCAAATCCATAGGAAATCCAGAATCGCAATTGTTACCGTAATCGGTACAAGCAGCGGGAAAATAATGCGGAAGAACGTCTGGAATTCGTTGCAGCCATCGATTTGCGCCGCTTCCTCCAGCTCCCTTGGAATCGACTTCACGAAGCCATGATAAAGGAATATCGCCATATTTACGCCAAGTCCGATATATATAATTGCCAACCCATAGGTACTTCCTTGAACAGACAGGGAGTTGGCCATTCTTGTCAACGGAATCATAATCGAATGAAACGGAACAAGCATCGATGCGATGAACAGGAAAAAGATGATATTGCTTAATTTCCCGCTTGTCCGGGACAGCTTATAGCCCGCCAGCGACGCGCAAAACACGATGCCTCCGATGCCCAGCACCGAGATAATAACCGAATTGAGCGTGCTTCCCAGCAAGTTAATTTTTTCAAATGCATCGATGTAATTATTAAATTGAAGGCTTGTCGGCAACGATACGAATGAGCGGAACATTTCTCCTTGCGTCTTAAAGGAATTAATGATCGCCAAATAAATTGGGAAGAAGGAAATGGCCGCACCTACCGACAAGATGACCGTAATAAGCAGGGAGGTTGATTTTTTCTGTCTCATGCTTCCACCTCTCTTTTCTTCATGACGCGAATTTGAATAAACGTGAATATAAGAATAATAAGGAATAGGATAACTGATTTGGCGCTCGCATAGCCATAACGGAAGTTATTTGAGAACGCTTCTTCGAAAATATTCATCGTAATAACCTGTGTGCTGCGGCCGGGGCCGCCTCCGGTTAAGCCATAAACGACCTCGAATACCTTAAAAGCGCCATTGAGCGTCAAGAAGAAGCAAATCGTAATCGCATGTGTGATCATCGGCAGCGTGACGTTGCGGAACGTCTGGAAAGGCGTAGCACCGTCAATAACCGCCGCTTCCTTTAAGCTTTGCGGCACGCCCTGCAGGCCGGCCAAATATATAATCATCATGTAGCCGACGCCATTCCAAAGCGATACGATAAGAATCGAAAAGAAGGAAACGTTCGGATCGCCGATCCATGCTTGATCAAGAAACGTAATCGCCGTCTTCTCCGCAAGCTGCGGCAGCACCTGAGCAAAAACAAACGTCCACATAAACGCGCTGATGATCGTGCTGATCATATTCGGCATGAAGAAGATCGTCCGGAAGAAGCCTTTGCTTCTTGTACGGGATTCGATAAGAACGGCGAGTCCTAAGGCGAATACATTTTGCAAAACGATCATGAACAGCACATATTTCAAGGTGAACCATAAGGAATGGATAAAATCAGGATCTTCCGTCAGCGCTTCCACAAAATTGCCGAAGCCGATAAATTCATAGCTGCGATTCAAGCCGTTCCAATCGGTAAAGCTGTAAAACATGCCGCCCAGCGTCGGAATTAATAGAAATATAGCATAAAGAATGAATGCGGGCGCAACGAACGCAAATAATGAAACGAATTTTTTGTAGCTTTTAGCCGGCACGGTTTTCGCCCCTCTCCTGTTTTGTCTATATAAAATCGGGAGGAAGAAGATTTAGCCTTCCTTCCTCCCATCTTACCGCTGTTACTTGTTCACTTTGTTATAAGATTTCCAAGCCTTGTCAAGCGCTTTCAGCACGTCGTCCTGCGACAGTTGACCAGCATAATAAGCTTGAAGCCCTTTACCAACCTCGTCCTTAACGGATTGCGGGATGGCCGGATCCTGATACGATTTGCCCTCTTTCACATAGGCGGTCGCATCATTTACCCATGGGTAACTCTCATACGTATGAACCGTTGCGATCGGATTGAATTTCAACGCCTGGAAGAAGTCGTTTGAAGCCTGGTCATCAAGCACATAGTTAATAAAGTCAAGCGCTACCTCTTTATTTTTGCTCGATTTCGATACTGCTAAGGAAGTAGATGCGCTCAGGTTGATAAGGGTAGCTTCCGGATTATCGTTAATTGGCAGTGGTGCTACGCCGAACTCCATGTCAGGATTCGATTTCAAAATCGTCTCCGCATACCATGGTCCCTGCAGCCACATTGCGCCCTTGCCGGCCGCGAATGCCGCAGCGCCATCGTCACCGCCGACTTCTGTCGCTTTATCTGTCCCGTTAGCGTTAATCAAGTCGAAAACATCAAACATGGCTTTCATTTCAGTAAAGGAACCCTCATCCTTATTCATCCGTTCAATGAAATCAGAGTTTTCGGTATTGATCAGTGCGCCAGCCGCAAGCGGAAGAACAAGCTGAGGTATCCAAGATTCCTTGTAAGACAGGACGAATGGCGTAATATTATTCTCCTTCAGCTTCTCGATAACCGCTTTCATTTCTGTTATCGTAGTTGGCGGAGTAAGTCCAAGCTCCGTGAAAATTTGTTTATTGTACAGATAGCCCCACGACAACGTTTCCAGAGGCACAGCTACTACTTTGCCATCCGTAGTCGTAACCGATGGTTTCACACTGTCCAGCAGTTTGCCTACGAAAGGCTGATCAGACAAATCCTCCAAATAACCTGCTTTATAGTAGGAAGGAATTTCGTTGATGGCATGAAGCGCGAAAATGTCAGGAGCATCATTGGATGCAAGACGCGTCTTCAAAATTTGCGCCGCATTGTCCGCTGTCGGCATCTCAAGCTGAACGGATAAGTCGATATTTTTCTCTGCCTTCTCCTTGGCTACGAAATCCGCTATATATTTGTCGTAATGCTCCTTTAAACGCGGTTGAGCGATGAACATTTTCAGCTTGACGCTTTTCGCTCCGCCACTATCGGACGCGCCCTCAGTATTCCCAGCATTGTTCGTATTACTACCGCAGCCTGCAAGCATGGTCGCTGCCAATGCCGTAATCAGTAATCCTTTAAATATTTTTTTCATTTGTTGTAGACCTCCCAATGACTTGTTTTGTTTACGCTTTCATTATATCTGTATTATGAAAGCGTTTAATTGGACGGATTTAGACTGATTGGTTGGATTATTTTAAACCTCGCCGCTTTTCCTCATTTCTCCCGGCGCTACGCCAAAATGCTTCTTAAACACACGATAAAAGTAGGATACGTCTTCATAACCGGCCATTTCCGCGATCGACTTGATCGGAATACTCTCATCCGCAAGCCACTCCCTCGCCTTGTCCATACGCAAATAAAGCATATAGTCAGTTACGTTACGTCCATATTCCTGCTTGAACATTTTGCTCAAATATTCCTTGCTCACAAAAAATACACTAGCCAGCTGTTCTAGGCTGACCGACTCGGAGTAATGCATCTCCATGAACTGTCTGACCTCTTCTAAATTTAATTTATTTTTAAACTTCCGGTGTTGAATAAGCTGCTCTATGATTTCTGTATATTGATTGGTGAGAAAATGAATCGTATTCTCGGCTGAATCGAATGTTTCCTGTTCATATATGAACTGCAACCCTTCGACTTCCATGGAATTGGAAACCATTAGCTCCTTCAGAAGCAGAAGCAACTCCTGCGTTACCTGCTCCAACATGCCCGCCTTCGTCACGTTGCATCGCTGCAGCTCTTCCTTTAGCTGATGAAACGTTGCGTTTGTACCTTCCCTATGAAGCTCGTTGAAGTGAGAGCGTAATAATCGCTTATAAGAACCTAATAAATAAGAAATATCGAGGTCCAGCGACAACGAGGTCCGCTCTCTTTGAACCGCTTCGATCGCGTCTTTACAGTTTTGCAGCGCAGCATTCAGCTCCTTCGGGTCGACCGGTTTAAGCAAATAATCAACAGCTTTGTTCTGAAGCGCGTGCTTTGCATATTGAAAATCATCATAACCGCTCACGACAATCGTTCTTATGTCCGGATGTTGTTCATTAAGCATTTGAAGCAGCTGAACACCGTCCGCGCCGGGCATGCGCATATCCGTAATAACCATGTGCGGCGCTAATGACGCAATCAGCCTCAGTGCCTCTAGCCCGTCATCCGCCTCTCCCACGATTTCCAGACCAAGCCTCTCCCACTCTCCGAACGCTTTAATAATATTTCTCGTCCAGCTCTCATCATCAACCAGTAGTACTTTAAGCATGCCGCTCACCTCCATTTTCCGTAGGTATTCTCACCGTTACGGCCGTTCCTTCCCCTAGTTCGCTGTCAATCTCAATGCCAAACCCGGGTCCAAAATGCATATGAATGCGGGACGCGACGTTCTGAATCCCAATTCTGTTGCCGTGCGTCCATACTTGTCCGCTCTGATTATTCAATCTCCTTCGAAGGCTTGCCAGCTTCTCCTCGCGAATGCCAACGCCATTGTCGCTGATACGAATGTTTACCGCCCCTCCGGAGAGGCAGATCGACAAATCAACCTTCCAACTGCCCGATTTCGTATCCAAGCCATGGAAAAAAGCATTTTCGACAATCGGCTGCAGCGTCAGCTTAGGGATGGGGCACTGCAAAGTATACTCATCGATATCGGTCGTATAGCTTAGACGCTCCCCGAATCGCTGCTGCTGAATCCGCATGTAATGGTTAAGATGATCAATCTCCGATTTCAGCGTAGCCAGATCATCCGGCTCCCGGATGACGTAACGAAACATTTCGCTAAGTGAGCGAATAATTTCATAGCTTTCTGCCGGTTTTTTCGTAAACAGCATGCTGCCGATCATTTGAAGCGTATTTTGCAAAAAATGCGGGTTAATTTGCGCTTGAAGCGCTTTGAGCTCAGCCGTTTTTTTCTCCAGACTGATGCTGTATTCCGTCTTAATATGTTCCTTTATGCGGTAAGACATGTTATAGAGCTTAGTCTCCAGCAGACCGATCTCGTCCACCCTGTTGCTAAGCGGAAATTCCGTCTCCTTGATCAAGCCGAGTCCCTGTATCGATCTGGCCAAATTTACGATCGGCGTTGCTGTCCGCCAAGCCAGCAGAAATGCAATCAAGATCGATACCGCCACGGACACCGCGCCTACGACAAGCCCGAAATGCATCGTTGCCCGTGCGCTCTTATTAATAAAGGTATTGGGAACGATCGTAACTAGCTTCAAGCCGACAGGATCAATCGTATTGTAGAAGACATATTGTTTTGCCATTTGAAAATAACCCTGCTCGTCTGCCGTTTGCGCGATGCGCTCCATTGTCTCTTTGGACGGAGCTTCGCCGTTAGGCTGGTAGAGAATGCTGCCGTCAGAACCGGCGATCAGTACGGTATGATCTTCTCCTCGTCTTAACAAATCAAGTGTCTGATCCAGCATCGACCACCGGATCGTTAACGAAATTCCGCCGATCTTCTCCTGATTTTCAAAACGGTTGATGCTGCGTATCAGCTGAAATTCACCGCTCTCCCCGCCGTCTGAGCGTATGATAAAGTCTATATTTTGCTCGAACAGCTCCTTATAAGGCTCAGGAATGCCAGCCGCCTCTTCGATATCGCTTTGCGACGCGTTGATCGTAAATAATTTATTCGGCTCCTTCAAATAGAGCTGGGCCCCAATGACATGATTACCCCCCGAATAAAAAAGACTGGTCAGCGTATCGATAATATTCCTCTGTGCGGCAAATTGACTGGGCAATCCGTCCTCCTCGATGTTGGCTAAATAATCCCTTAAATGCGGGCTAATAAGAACGGTATAGATTAAATTGTTCAATTGTGCGAACTGCTCGCCCAAGTAAATTCCGGTCCACTTCATATTGGACTGGCTTGTGCCGATTACTTCAGCCTCCATCGATTTGCGGTTATTTTCCGCCGCAAGCCCGGTGACCGCGATAATCGGAATGACAGACAAAATAATCATCGTAAAAATAAGCTTGTTGCGGATACTTCTCCGGAAAGGCTCCGACAGCTTTCGCATAAACCTAGTTAACATAGCGGTTAGACCCCCCTTGCTAATATCTCGCTATAGGTTACCCGAATGCTGTTAGATTGATATGAGCAAAAGACTAACGCCCCGCTTTGCAAGCAGGCGTTAGTCTTGGCTGTTCGTCATTAGCAGCTGGCAATGACGATCGTATGGAAAGATTCCGGCTCGAGCTCGAAGACGCGGAGCGTAGAGTCGATCGTTAATTTTAGCTCCCTCGAATCCTTGAACGGATTCGTAATAACTAGCACCTGAGTACCGTCAGGCTTCTCAAAGCCAATTGCGTTGCCGGCCCACGGGCCCTTGAGCCCGATTCTCCGGTCATCCGGTCCCGTGAAGTGCGAAAAATGCTTCATCACGTAAAATTCGGGGTTGCGCGTCACTTTCTTGTTAGAAGGATCGACTGTAAGCATCGCGTTTTGCTCCCAGCCCCAGGTGCTTCTGCCCTTCGGCTCAAGCACCATATTCCAATAAATATAGGCGTTCACGCCGTTCGAGAAATAGTGCTGATACAGATTGAATACATATCTAGCATAAAACCATGTGTTCTCTCCGTCACCGCACTCATTCTCCGTCTGCATGTATCTGAGCTCCGGGTAGCTTTGAACGGTTCGCTGAATCGCATGCTTGCCGGCCCACTGATAGCCGACGCCCTTAATATATTTATAGGCTTCCGGATCACTGAGCACCGTATTCGCATAGGTGTCGAAATCGGTCGCTTTTTTCTTCAGCCATTCGTCCCAAGGCTCAGGCGCATTAATCGTGCCCAGCCAAATTTCGGTATCAAGGCCATACCGCTCGAACGCCGGACCCAAATAATCGCGAATAAATTCGCGAAGCTGCTCGCCTGTCCATACGCAGGATGGAAACTTCTGATCGGCAACAACCTCATTTTGCACATGCACCTGATGGATCGTAATGCCTTCCTCCGCATACGCCTTCACAAACTTAACAAAGTATAACGCATACGCCTCCAAAATGTCATTCTCCCAGCGCAGCGTGCCGTAATTATAAGCTTTCGGAAATTTCATCCAGGTCGGCGGACTCCAAGGCGAAGCGAACAGCTTCAAATTCGGATTAAGCTTCAGCGCTTCCTTAATATAGGGGATTAAGTATTGACGGTCGCGTTCAATGGAAAAATGTTCCATGGCTACATCGCCGTCCGTTTCATTCAAGCTATACCATTCGAGAGCATAATCGCTTGCGCCCATCGGAAGACGGCAAATGCTGAATTTGTGTTCGCCATCCGGGTGAAATAGCGCATGCAGCTGGCTGGCTTTATCCGCTTCAGACAAATGCGCGAGCGCTGTGTAGCCGAGCTCGTTAAAGCAGCCGCCAAAGCCCTCCAACCGTTGATGCCGTTCGTTAGTGAAGGCCAGATTTGCATGATTTTCTGCGGCTGCCGCAGGCATTTGCTTTTCTACCCATCTTGACTGCTCTGTACTCGATACCCATTGTATTCTCTTTTCGGTCATAACTGCAATTCATCTCCTTACAGAATTTATATATGTTGATTATCAGCACAGTTGTCATTCCAGCTTCAACCTTCCGTTATGATTACGCTTTCATTATAGCTTGAATATGAAAGCGTTTAATTGGACGAAATTAGACTGATCTATTGGACAATATTAAACCTCCGTGAAAAAATTGTGCTTGAACTAATTTCATAGCTGGCAAGAAACGATGCCCGGTGGGCAATATCGGCATCCTGCGATCCGAAGTGGCTCTGAGTATGGGACGGTTCCCGGCAAGCTGTGCTTGAGCATTACTTCGCCGATTTATTTCGGAGCATGTACGGGCTTAGTCCGAGAGCCTACAAAAAAGAAAAAGCCGCCCGCTAGGAGCAGCATTTCTAATAAACATATAAACAGTGGATCATACCTTCTGTGCAGCAAGATCCAGCCAATCCATCTCTTCTTTTGAAAGCTTAATTAGCGAGCCTGTGTCGCAGGACTGAAGCTCTTCGGCGGTTTGCGCTCCGATAAGCGCGCAGGTTGGAAATGGCTGATTCAGCACGTACGCAAGCGCAATTTGAATCGCGCTAACACCCTTGTCAGCCGCAAGCCGCTTCGCCCGCTCTAAGCGCTCCCAGTTATCGTCGCTGTAGAATACGCGCACAATGTCGGCATTATCGCGAATTTCCGGCGAGAATCGTCCGGTAAAAAAGCCCCGGGCCTGCGAGGACCAGGACAGCAGCGGAAATTGCTGCTCCTCATGCCAATCACAGGTCTCGGTGTCTGCGGATACGCAGCCCGACCAGAACGGCTCTTTCGCCTTCGCCAAGCTGAGGTTCGGGCTGCTAAAGGCAAAGCCGGTTAAGCCGTTAACCTTTGCATAGTCATTCGCTTCCTGAATTCGCTGCCACGTCCAGTTTGATACGCCGATCGCCTTCACGACACCGCTCTTGACATACTCGTTCAGAATTTCGATCACTTCGCCTGCCGGAACGGCAGGATCATCGCGATGCAGCGCATACATATCAATATAATCAGTCTGCAGCTTCCTGAGACTTTCCGTAATATCCGCTCGGATGGCCTCTTTATTCACACGAGGGCCGTTTTGATCATGATGAGCTCCCTTCGTAAGGATAACCATTTGCTCACGGTTGCCCCGCTCCTTCATGTAACGGCCGATAACCTCCTCGCTCTGACCGCCGCAATAAACATGCGCCGTATCGACCGAGTTGCCGCCAATCGCGAGAAATGCGTCCAAATTCGCCGCCGCTTTCTCATAGGAATCATGGAAGAAATAATCCGTCCCCTTCATCAGTCTTGATACCGGCTTATTGCAGCCTTCAATACGAATATATTCCATTTTCATACCTCCAAGATTGGTTTTATAATTTCACTCTAACCCGTTCCTCAGCAGACAACAAACAAGCATCTATGACCTTCATATTTCTGATCGCATCGGAAGCATCGAATTGGAGCGGTATGCCATTAATAATGGCGCGTGCCAAATGATCAGCCTGCTCTGTATAGGCATTCACATGCGGTACATCGACTTCTCGTCTTTCCCCTCTTGCGCTTACGAAGAAATTGCCGCTGCCCGGCTCACCGGTCACATAAGCGGATGGAACCTCGATGATTCCGTCTGTACCGAGCACCTCCAGCGGGTTGCGGAACGCAGCCCACATGCCGCAATCGAACGAAAGAGATACAGCGCCTTCAAACTCAAGCAGACCAGAAGCCATCATATCCACATCGCCGTGCTCCGGCGAGAATAAGGCTTGCACCGTTACCGCTTCAGGCTCCTTGCCGAGCAGCAGGCGGGCGGCATTGATCGGATAACAGCCGACATCATAGATCGAGCCGCCGCCCCATGCCTTACGAAATCTGACATTCCCTTTGTCCGCCGCACTGTTAAAGGTGAAAGCGCTGCGAATCCCGCGGATCTCGCCGATTTCGCCCGCAGCAATCACTTCCTTGATCATTTCGTAACGAGGATGGAATCTATACATGAAGGCTTCCGACAGCAGAACGCCAGCCTTCGCGCTTGCTTCCGCCATCTCTTCCGCCTCCTTCGCTGTCAAGGCAAGCGGTTTCTCGCACAAAATATGTTTACCTGCCTCAGCAGCGCGAATCGCCCATTCTTTATGTAAGTGATTTGGCAGTGGAATGTAAACAACATCAATGGAATCATCCTCAAGCAGTGCTTCATAGCTGCTGTACGCAACGGGAATCTTCATTTCATCCGCTGTTTGCTCTGCCTTATCCCCATCTCGGCTGGCGATGGCAGCCACCTCGTTCAGCTCGGACAGATGGAGCCCAGGAATAACCGCTCTCTTCGCGATGCCCGCGCAGCCCAGAATGCCCCATTTCAACTTTTTTACCGTCATAATGTGATCACCTCATATTTATTTACGACTATATTGCGATTATAAGACGATCAATTTAAAATTAAAATAATATTATTTTGTTATCTATTAAAACAATATTGTTATAAAGGAGTCAGCCATGCAGCGACAAAGCCATTTGCTCACGCTACCGCATAACCCATTCTTCTGCTTTCCTGAGTCGGTCGGAAATTACTGGGACCATCCCGAGCATTATTCGTTACGAAATGCAGGAGCGTTGAACAACTTCAATATTCATTATGTCGTTTCCGGCAGAGGCTACGTCGAATGGGACGGCAAGGAATACACGCTTGAGGCAGGAGAGGCCGTACTGTATTTCCCGCTGCAGCGGCAGCACTACTATAGCAGCAAGGATGATCCTTGGGATATCCGGTGGGTTCATTTCTATGGAAACGGTCTTCAGGACTATATGATTGAAAGAGGCTTTCATAAAAGCCAGCTTTGGACGATTCGCAATCGGTCCGCGTGGGAGCAAGCGCATGAGGTGCTTCTTGCCGAAGCCGAAACGCATCGCATGCTGCATCCGACCCGCTTATCAGCCTTAACCTATGCGATACTCGCCGTCTTCGTTGAGCAAGCGGTACCAATATCCGGAAGCAGAGCGCATTCGTCGGCCAACCGCATCCTTGAGCTGCTGCCCCGTATGCAGCAGAAAGCAGCCGAGCCGTTCAACCTCGAGCATTGGTCCGAACAGGCTGGCGTCAGCTCCTATTATTTCTGTAAGCTGTTCCGAAGCGTAATGGAAATGACACCAATGGATTTTATTACACGTTCACGGCTCCAAATGGCCAAGCAATGGCTGCTGGAGCGCAAGGACACGAACATCGGACAAATTGCTATGGATGCCGGTTACCCTAGCGTCAGCTATTTCAACAAGCGATTCATGGAGCATGAAGGCATGACGCCGACGATGTACCGGCTATTGTACGGTGTGTAACATAGAAGAGAAAAAAAGACCTCCCTTCAAATGGGAGATCCAAAGCTTCACATAAACCAGTCATTATAATGCAGAGGAAATGATGCCGCGATTGCAGTTTTTCGCATAATTAATGATGGCCTCATACTGTGTTTTTGCGATTCTGCGGTCCGACATCGGAAGGTGGGGGTTCTTTATAATCTCGGCTAACAGCTTTAATTGCTGCATTTCCTCAGAAGTAACCTTAACCGTTACTTTACCCATGCTGTCCCTCCTCCTTTACTTGTTTGAATATTATACGCATCATACAAGTAAGATTGCGTATTAATTGGGCGGTTTAGGGGGATTTTGTTCCACCCACTCCTCCGGAAACAAATCTGAGAGTTCTTTATTCTGCTTGCCCTTCATATAAGCGAGGCCTGCATAACCGGCAAGCAGGGCGCTGCTTACAACCGCAAAATTATCGGTCGTATTCGCCATCGCCAGCGCAGTTTTCGCAAGAATCCCTGTTCCTATCGCAATCAAGAGATCGCCGAGAAAGCCAAGATCGAAAAAAATCTTCTTCTTTGCATTATGATGATCCCGAAAGCCAATCACGAAAATAAGAAAATAATACAAGCGCTGAACCCATCTTATCAGCCAATTCGTAGACAGCTTCAGCCCTTCCTCATCGTATTCAATAACCAGCTTTGGCATTTCGACGATACCATTTTTGGCAAAATGACCGATCAGCCCTCCAATTAGGCTCATGGAGATCGCCAAGCCGAATACGTCTAAAAACTCATGAACGGTTGAAATGACCATCGCCCTCATGACCACCCTTCAAGATACATACCGATAAGCTGTGTTTATCACACTACTTCAAATGTATGCCTTGCAGACGCGGTTCAACACTGTTTTTTTTCAGAACCTTGCCATACTATTTCTGCTCGTCAAGCAAGCCCATCAGCATGTTCGGAATCGAAAATGGTTGCACTTTACGTTCAATTATTCATTCAGAAGAGTGAAAATGCGTTTTAAGTGCTCTAAGTCCTCTTCGGATATCCGTTCTCCTATGTAGCGAATAATCGCCTCGTCATTATGTTTAAATGTATCCTCGTATTGCTTCCCATGCTCTGTAATTTCAACATAAACGACGCGTTTGTCCTCCGCTCCCCGCTTTCTGTGAATAAGCCCTCTCTCGCAAAGCTTGTCGCCCATTAACGTTACAGCCCCCGGTGTAATCTGCAGCATTTCCGCAAGGTCAGTTGATTTTACAGGATTTTGCCGGCCCAATATGGAGAGCATTCTCGTCTGATTGATGGAGAAGCTGTCATCGATTCCCTTGTACCATTCCGTCCTCAGCTTCTTATACGCCCCTTTGAGCAGCGGAAAAAGCTCCTTCCACTTTTCATAATCGTTCATGATACGCACCTCATTTATGTGAGCTTTATTGACTAAGCAGCCACCACAACTCTATAATTACGTTGGTAACCTAAGTATTTGACAAATAAATTCACCGAGGTGAATCGAGTGAGTACAGATAAATATGAAAATGTCGCAGATCTAATGAATATCTTTCAGCGATTCGCTAGGGCGGATTGGCGAAAAAAGACGATGTGGGGCTTAAAGGCCAGTGAAATTCGTGTATTAGTCTGTTTAAAAAAAGGCGGCGAAAAAGACAATTCGAGTATGACCGTGTCGGAAATCAGTAAAATGCTTCAGGTCACCTCTCCGACCGTTACGCAAATGATTAACAGCTTAATTGCATCCGGCTACGTGGAGCGCTCTTCCGATCCGAATGATCGCAGAATTACGGACGTCATCCTAACGGAAAAAGGGGAGCAGCTTGCGCAAAAAGCTTCCGAAAGATATCACGCTTTATTTAGAGGCATGGTCGATCAGCTCGGCAAAGAGCAAAGCGATCAGCTTGTCATGCTGCTGGATCAAGTTTTTCAGTACCTCGAACAAGCCCGCGATAAAGACAACTTTTAAAATAAAAAAGGGATTTCGTCCACAGCCGCTGCTGTTGCCGCACGAAATCCCACCTGCAGGAGTCCGTTCTTAATGGTTAATTAAGAGCAGGCTCTTTTTTTAAGCCATCTGACGACGACTCCTCGCTCGCTTTCACTTTCAAATCATTAGAGGAGCGGAGCGGAATCTCCTTCAAGAACCAGACTAATATAAACGCAACGATCAGTAGCGCCATACCGAATAAGAACACGACAGTTAACGAATCGCTTAGCACTGCGCGCATTATTTCGATGATATGAGCAAACAGTGGCTGCAAGTCCTCAGGCAGTGAGGCATGCAGTTCCTTCAGCTTTGGCTGATCCAGCAGCATTTGAGGATTGAGAAAGCTTGACAGCTGTTTTGCCGTTTCTGGATCCAGATGCGATAAATCCGGACCCTCGCCCGCTTTCACAACAGCCTCGAGCTTGTTAGCCAGCGTTGAGTTCATAACCGTACCCATTACTGCGATACCAATCGTACCGCCAAGGTTACGGAACAAAGTAGCGGTTGCCGTAGCAACGCCTAGCTCAGACGGCGCTACCGCATTTTGTACAGTTAACGTAAACACCGGCATTGAAATGCCTAAGCCGACACCGAACACGATCATGGCAGCGACCGCAACCCACACATTGGTCATGAACGCCATCATTAGCATACCAACCACCATGAAGGGCATCCCGGCAATCGCAAAGCGCTTATATTTGCCGGACTTCGAAATCCAGCGTCCCGATAACGTGCTCAGTATAATCATGGCAATTGACATAGGCATGTTTACAAAGCCCGAATTGGTCGGTGAAATTCCCAGCACCCCTTGCACGAAAAACGGCAGATACATCATCGCACCCATCATGCCTGCATTCATTAGAAAACCGATGGAATTCGATATCGTGACGATACTGTTTTTGAACATGGATAAAGGCAATACCGGGCTTTTAGCCTTACGTTCGACGAGGAGCAAAATAACGAGCAAAACGACCGCTGCTGCCAGCAGTCCGATAATTTGCGGCGAGTCCCAAGCATACTTCGTGCCTGCCCAAGAGAAACCGAGCAGCAGCGCAATGAGCAGCAAAGTGAGCAGAATTGAGCCAAGGTAATCAATCGATTCCGATGCTCTCCGCCCTGTTTTCGGAAACATGAACCAAATCATGCCGAATGCGACTATACCAAGCGGCAGAAAAATCCAGAAGATCCACTTCCATGCGATATGGTCCACCAAAAAGCCGCCCAGCGTAGGCCCGATAACGCTTGAAAAGCCGAATATAGCCATCATGATGCCAGTCCACTTCGCTCTTTCTCTCGGCGCGAACAAGTCACCTACCGCTGTAATGGTTGCCGACATCAATATACCGCCGCCAAGCCCTTGTATGCCTCGATAAGTAATCATTTGGAAGATAGTAGTCGAAGTTCCGCAGAGAAAAGCACCGATAATAAAAAACACGATCCCCGCTAATAGGAACGGTTTGCGCCCATAAATATCGGACAGCTTGCCGACAAGAACGGTTGCAATCGTTGAGGTCAGCATATAGATGGTAATGACCCAGGTGTAATACTCAATGCCTCCCAGCATGGCGATAATGCGCGGCATCGCCGTACTGACGATCGTCTGATTAATGGCTGCGAAGAACATCGCCGACATCAATGCGATCATAATTGTTAATTTCTTTCTGTCTGTTAACTGCTCCATATGCCCTGCACTCCCAAATGTTTTAAATTATAATTTCCAATCTTAGGCCAACCCACTCATTATATTTATTTAGGTTGCCTACCTATTAATTGATCATACAATAACTTTAGTACTAAAACAACTCCCCAAATCGATAACCGCATACGAACATCGTGCCATCACTTGAACGCAAAAAAAGAAGCAGGTCAGAGTGCACTCTGATCTGCTTCTTTGTCAAACCTGATCTATATTAATCACCCACCGGGAACCAGCCTGGGGTGTGAATGATTGCCTGCCATAACGGCGTTGGCACAACCAAACGTTCTTGGTCATTTTTGCTTAACGTTGTTTTGATCTCCGATTCACGGCCTTCAGCAACCTTCTCCACCCAGTCCGGCTCCACGATGATTTCACGGCCAATGGCAACAAGCGGAATGCCCGTACCGAGTGCCTTCAATGCATCCTCAGGCGTATGAATCGAGCCAACGCCAATGATCGGAACCAAATGGCCGACCCGTTCCTGAATCCACTCGATACGAGCTTTGCTCTCATCAGCGCCGCGTCTTGGAGCAGACCAGAAATCTTGCAAGGAGACATGAAGGTAATCTAGGTCCTTGCCTGCAAGCTCATCAATCAAGCGGAACGTATCTTCCATCGTGATACCAGGTGTCGTTGGTTCCTCAGGGGAGAAACGATAGCCGACGAGGAATGATCCCTTTGCATGCTTTGCTGCGACGCGCTTCACTTCATCTACAATGGCAAGCGGGAATTTCAGGCGGTTTTCGATTGAACCTCCCCACTTATCTTCCCTTGTATTCGAGTGCGGAGAGAAAAATTGCTGTATGAGGTAGCCGTTAGCTCCGTGAATTTCAACGCCGTCAAAGCCTGCTTCTATCGCGCGTCTAGTTGTTTCTCCAAAATCACGGATGATGTCTTCAATTTCGTCATTCGTCAGTGCTCTTGGCACAACATTCGGATTTTGTTCGGAAGCCACTGCACTAGCACTGACCACATCGCCATTTGGCACAAGGGCTGGCGCACTCTCTCTGCCGCCGTGGAAAATTTGAAGCACAGCTTTCGCGCCTTTTCCTTTAATTGTCGATGCCAGGCGCTTAAGTCCAGGAATCATCTCATCGCTGTGGCTTCCGAATTCTCCCGGAAAACCTTTACCGCTTGGCGTCACATAAATGCAGGCCGTTACGACCATGCCGACGCCGCCCGAACGGCGAGCATAATACTCCAGCTCTGAATCGGAAACTGTTCCGTCTTCATTCGATGAGAAATTAGTCATTGGTGCCATAACGACACGATTTTTCAGTTCAACGCCGCTTTTAAAAGAAAATGCTTCAAAGAGGGGCTTATAAGCTTGCTTCATCATTTTTTTCTCTCCTGTTATTCATTATTTTTTCTCTTTGCTTGTAACTGTAACTTTTTTTGATACTGTAATACTAATTTATACAGTTAGCTTTGTCAAGCATAAATAAACCTCCGAGTGGTTAGCATCGGAGGTTTCGCGAAATAATATTCAAAATATCTATTTAGATTGTCAATCGAATGTTGAGTGGTGTTTCAATTCCATAAATTAAGTTTAAAATTCTATCATATGAAAACCTATTCTCTCATAAAATGGAGATAACTATAAGGAGGTTGCTGAAATGGAATACGTTCTAAACAAAGCTTTTAACAATGAGGTCGTTTACTTGGACAATAAACATTTTATTGGATGCTCATTCACAGATTGCACCATTCACATTACTTCCCTGCAATTCAACTACGATCGCTGTACATTCAAGGGCTCCAAATTCAAGCTAGCCCGCAAGGTTTTCATGCTGCAAAATGTATATTCATTACTGCCATCGTCCATGAAGAGTCACATCGTCATGCAGGGCTAATGAATTTAATAGAAGGGCTATCCAGCGGATAGCCCTTTTTTAATGTCCTTATTCTGCAGCCATCGTATTCGTCAAGCTGCCAAGCTTCTCGATTTCGACCGTTACTTGATCTCCAGGCTTAAGATAGATTCGCTTCTCGGGCGGATATCCAAGCACGACCCCTTCAGGCGTCCCTGTCATAATAATATCTCCCGGCACCAGCGTCATATGCTGTGAAATATAGCTTACGATCTCATCGCATTTGAAAATCATATCACTTGTATTCGAATGCTGACGAACGTCTCCATTCACGATACACTTTATCGTAAGCTTGTTCGGATCGCCAACCTCCTCCGCTGTCGTTAAATAAGGTCCTATCGGAGAGAATTTGTCACAGGATTTGCCCAGCATCCATTGCTGCGTTCTCTGCTGCAGATCACGCGCGGACAAATCATTTGCGGCACAGTAACCGAAGACATAGTCCAGCGCCTGCTCCTTCGTTACATACTTCGCCGTTTTGCCGATAACGATGGCAAGCTCCGCTTCATAATCAACCATGTCCGTCACGATCGGCAGCGGAATGCTATCCTCGTGCCCGGCAAGCGTATTGTTAAACTTATTAAACAAAATAGGATAATCCGGAATTTTCGCTTTTGTTTCCTCTGCATGCTTGCGGTAATTCAATCCGACACAAATCATTTTGTTCGGATGCGTCACGCAGGGTCCGAACACGAGTCGCTGCTCTTCACGCCAATAAATCTCCTGACCGTTTGAACGGCTCAATATCCCTTCAACAAAAAGCCGGAGGGCTGCAAGTGCTTCATCCCCGCCATCGATGGCTTGATGGATCGTAATCGGAACTCCGCCGCCATTGGGATAAACGGATAAAGCGGCCGAAATATCCAGCACTCCTTTTTCCGTTTTAACACCCAGCCTATGCTCTCCACTCTCAATAAACGTCAATAATTTCATTTGTCAGCTCCCTCACACAGTTTAGACGACTATTCAATAAAGCTCTTCAAAGGACTGCCGCCCACCGCCGCCAGCCATTGTTCAGCAATTAAGTCATGTCCGGCCGCCGTTGGATGAACGCCATCCCAAAGCCAGTAGCTGGTGTCCGTTCTTTCTGAAGCGTGACTAAATGCATCCTGCAGCGGCACGAATACCGCATCATACTCCTTGCAGAGCTCTTGAACGATAGGACGATAACGTTTAAGAAGCTTGTCCCATTCACTCCAATGCTCCAGTCTAGTCCCGACAGGCAAAATAAACGGTTCGCACAATACCAGCTTTGTCTCCGGCATGACCTCCTTGGTTTCATCGAGCAAATGCCGGTAGGCTCGCTCGAACCGATCCGTCGCCCCGCCCGGGAGTTTGGCTACCATTCGGCCAGCATCATTTACACCTGCTAAGATGCTCAACAAATTAGGCTTTAAACTAATTGCATCCTCATTCCATCTTGCATACAGATCCGAAACTCGGTCACCGCTAATTCCTCTATTTATAAATACGGGTCTGCTTTCCGCACGACGATTCCCCAGCTTGCTGGCAATTAAAAACGGATAGCTGTGACCAAGACTATGATTTGGGTCGTCATTCCGACTGCGACCGCCATCCGTAATAGAATCTCCTTGAAATAAAATCGTTTTTTGTGCTGTACTCATCTAAAAAGCTCCACCTCTCTACATGTACTTGAAAGCGCCATCACTTTTATTTTGCAGCATGAATACAAAAGATGGAAGTTAATTTTTAATGAAAAGGAGTAATTTCTTACTTTTCAAGGTCATCTGCTATTTTGCTCACGTAAAAAAAGATGCTCAGACATAGTCTGAGCATCTGTCACTCCTATTATTTATTTTTGGCATAAAGCCAATTATAATAGCTTGCATGCTTAATTTCGTCTGTCATAATTTCAAATATTCGATCTCTAAGCTCAGGACGTATATTCAGATAGATAGAGCGGTACTTCTCAAATGCTTTCAGTTCTCCTAATAGCGCCTTTTGGATCCCCTCTGTATAGCTGTCTGGTGGTTGGAACATAACATCGGTTGAAGGCGCCGCAGGCATCGTCCCTGTCAAATAATAATAAATTTCACGAAACATTCGCCCGTGTTTGCGTTCATCGTCTCTTATGCTTGTGATAACTTGCTTCTCCTGCTGCGTCGGTGCAGCTTGAATCAAATAGTTATAAAATAATTCATCCTCACGTTCACCGCCTACGGACTCTGAAATTAAGGCCAAAACATTCACATCTCTCGAAGCCATCATCGGGTAGGCCGAAAGATCAACTCGATAAATAGCATAATACGTCATTTTGTTCCATGCACCACCTATTATTAAAAATGTAATGATAACAGCCTATGCATAGGCTTCTGTATTCGAGTAGGCGAATGCCGCTGGTCCTGAAAATATAAATTCTTATTCATCCCCCGTTTATATGACTAAATAAAAAAAGCCCCGCAGCATCAATCGAATAACGAAGGTTATTCGATGAATACTGCGGGGCTTGTTCTTCCTACTTGCCTATGCTGCTGTACAGGCAACGATTATTCCGTAGTCGTCGTATCATCGGTGGCTGCAGAATCATTAACTGCAGGATCATTCAATCCTGCATCGCTATTAACGCCATCGGACGCGGGATTATTTGCGTTTGTGTTGATGTCCACGTTAGTTGTTCCATCATTGTTATTGCAGGCAGAAGCAGTGAGAATAAGAGCGGCGCTCATTGTTGCGATAAAAATCATTTTGAATGAACTGTGTTTTTTCATTTTTTTATTCATGGTTATTCCCCTCTCGGCTAGTTGAAATGTAATTCATACTCCTATTTAACCAGCAGAGGGGAATTGAAACGGCTCTAACCATGAGAAAATATTAAGATTACTTTCATCAATGATGGGTATATTACCCGATTGGATAATCGATTACGATCACATTTTGAATAATGCCATCGAGCATTTGCACGAATTTCTGATGTGCAGGATGTGGTCCATAAGCTAACAAGGCCTGTTTATCCTCAAAGGTGACGCGAAGCCCTAAGGTGTAGTTCTGGATCTGATCCGTTTCATGGGTTTCATTTATGCCTGCCGTCAAATCGACAATACCTGGAATGTCATCGCGGAATGACCGCAGCACCTCCAGTAATTCTCTTTCTTTTGCCTCATTCAGCCTATCATTGAATTGAAATGAAACCAGATGCTCAAACCTCATTTTTCATTCTCCCTTCAGATGTGAATCTTCATTCATAATAGCACGCCCTTCAAAAAGACAGCACAAAAATAGACGAATTCTCTCCGATTTTCCGTCGAAAAGATTTCGTCTTTCTGAATAAATGGATGAGCTGGTCCTTCATTAACCGAAGCGACCGGAAATATAATCGCTCGTTTCTTTTTTTTGCGGATTGGTGAACATCTTCTCTGTCGAATCGAACTCTACCAGCTCGCCGGATAAGAAAAAGGCGGTTTTGGCAGAAACCCGGGCAGCCTGATGCATATTGTGAGTGACGATTACGATGCAGTAATCTTGCTTGAGCTCCGTAATGAGCTCTTCGATTTTCGATGTCGAAACAGGGTCTAGAGCAGACGCCGGCTCATCCATCAGAATAATGTCGGGTTTAACGGCAATCGAACGAGCGATGCATAACCGCTGCTGCTGACCGCCGGACAGCTTAAGCGCCGAGGTATGAAGACGATCCTTCGTTTCCTCCCAAAGCGCCGCTTTCCGGAGTGATTCCTCTACAAGCTCGTCAAGCTGACTTTTGCTCTTGGTTCCATGATATCTCGGTCCGAAAGCTATATTCTCATAAATGGATTTATGGAAGGGATTAGGACGCTGCCATACCATGCCTATACGACGACGCAGGAGGACGACATCGGTTTTGGGATCATTAATGTTCTCATCCCCGATCCAAATTTCCCCTGTTATTTTCGTATTCGGTATTAAATCATTCATTCGGTTCAGCGTACGCAGGAATGTAGATTTTCCGCAGCCGGAAGGTCCGATTAAAGCGGTAACCTCTTTATTTTCAAATTCGAGCGACACGTTTTTTACAGCCTTGTTGCTGCCGTAATAAACGCTTAAATCCCGCACGGATATTCCTTTTTCAGTCATGAGCTATGTCCTCCTATTTCATTGCGGTAAACTTGCGATACATGAACCGGCCTAGCCAGCGTGCAAGCAAGTTGAAGAGAAGCACCGTGATCACCAATACGGCGGAAGCGGCCGCAGCAATTTCCATAGCATCGGGAGCCAAGCCTTCAGAATTGATTTTCCAAATATGAACCGCTAAAGTCTCAGCAGGACGGAACGGATTCAGCGGAGACACTGGACTGAACGGATTCCAATCCGTGAAATCCAATCTTGGCGAACTCATTCCGGCGGTAAATAGCAGCGCTGCCGCTTCGCCGAATACACGACCGGCCGCTAGAATTGTACCGGATATAATTACAGGCAGCGCAATAGGAAGCATTGTGGATGTAATCGTCTTCCATTTGGTAAGCCCGAGCGCAAGACTCGCTTCCTTCTGCTCTCTTGGCACGCTCTTCAAACCTTGCTCCGTAATCCTTACCATTAACGGGAGGTTGAACACCGTTAGTGCGAGCGCTCCCGCAAAAAGAGAAAATCCTAAACCGAAATAATTAACGAGCAGCAATAGTCCAAACAAGCCGACAACGATCGACGGGAACGAAGAAAGGACTTCGACAACAAGCCGAATGAAATCGGTGAGCTTACTAGGCTTTGCATACTCACTCATATAAATCCCCGCTCCGATGCCGAGCGGAACCGTAATCAACATCGTTAGAACAAGCAAAAACAGGGAGTTGAACAGCTGCGGTCCTATGCCTCCGCCTTCACTAATCGATTCTGGCGGCGAGGTGAGAAAGTCAAAGCTGATATGCCCGAATCCGCGTATGAGTATAAACCCAAGCAGAGCAGCCAGAAGGACTACAATAAAACCGGCTACGCCAATGATGACTGCTGTTGCTATTTTGTCTACTGTTTTTGGTTTCATAGTTTCGACCTTCTTTCCAGCCAGCGTACGATAAATACAAATACGAAAGTCATTAACATAAGAATTAATGCCAAGGACCATAGGGCATTGTTATGTGGAGAGCCAGTTACCGTATTTCCCATGCTTAGCGTAATTGCGCTTGTAAGCGTCGAGGTGGATTCAAATAAGGAATGCGGAATGAATGGCGCATTACCAATGACCATTTGTACCGCTAAGGCTTCGCCGAATGCTCTGGCGATGCCAAGCACGACGCCCGTCATGAGCGCAGGCAGTGTAGTTGGAAGCACCACTCGGTATATCGTTTGCCAACGGGTAGCGCCAAGCGCGTAAGAGCCTTCCTTCAGCCCAGACGGCAATGATGCGAGAGCATCGGTAGCAACTGTAGTCATCGTAGGAAGAATCATAATCGAAAGCACTAAAGCACCTGCCGCGATACCGACACCTTGTCCAGGGAATAGATCTCTAAACAACGGAACGATAACCGTAAGGCCAATAAAACCGTATACGACAGACGGAATTCCCGCCAACAATTCAATAACAGGCTGCAAATATTTACGTCCGAACTTCGGCGTAATCTCAATCATGAATACGGCAGCACAAAAGCTAAGAGGCGCCGCAATCGCAGCAGCCAATATCGAGGTGCTGAAGGAGCCGAAAATAAATGGAAGGGCCCCGAACAAAGGGATTTCACCCTCTGGGCTCCACTTAAGTCCGGTTAGTAATTCAAGTGGGTTTACCTTATTCACAAAAAATGTACTAAGCCCTCTAGAAGCGACAAAATAGACCATCGCCACGATGGTTGTAACTAAAAATATAATACACAGCGTCGTGTATATTTTTCCTACCCATTCTTCAATAAAATGGTGATTATTCGTATTTTTCCGAGCTGCTGACTGCGCCATATATCTCTCCCTCTATACAGCTTCAAAGAGGCAGATGCAATCCGCCTCTTTCTGGCTTATGAATAGAAACTTATTATTTCTGTGTAATGTTGCCTTCCATGTCACGCGTCACTTGCATTTTGCTAGCTGGGATGTAACCAAGCTCTACTACAGGACCGTTTTGTACTTCATCGCTAGTCATGTAGTCAAGGAATGCTTTTACAACTTCATTAGGCTCGCCCTTTGTGTACATATGCTCATAAGCCCATACAGGATACGTTCCATTAGCCACATTTTCTTCCGTCGCTTCTACACCGTCATATTTTACGGTTTTAACGGTTTCATTCAAGTAAGACAAGGCAAGGTATCCAATTGCACCAGGTGTGTCACCGATGATTTTACGAACATTACCTGAGGAATCCTCTTGAATGGAGCCTTGAAGATCTTCAGCCTTTGTGCCAAGAGCATATTTTTCAAAGGTAGCGCGGGTACCGGAGCTTGCCGGACGGTTAACAATTACGATTTTTACATCCTCGCCGCCAAGATCTTTCCAGTTGGTTACTTTACCCGAGAAAATATCAACCAGCTGCTGCTTTGTCAAGTTGTCAACCGTTACAGCAGGATTTACTACTGTTGCCATTGCGACTACCGCAACTTGGTGGTTAACAAGCTGGCCAGCTTTGTCAGCATCCAATTTTTCTTCAGCATATACGTCAGAGTTACCAATGTCCGCTTGTCCTTCGGAAACCTGTGTAAGGCCTGTACCGCTTCCGCCGCCTTGAACCTGTATGGTTACACCGCTGTTTTTGTCCATGAATGATTTTGATGCTTGGTCAACTAATGGTTGAAGAGCAGAAGAACCTGTTGCCAGGATGGAGCCTTTCAGTTCAGTTGCTGTTGTGTTGCCGGATGCTCCGCCTGTATTGTCAGTGGCCGGAGTATTTGTTGCTCCTCCGTTATTGTTTTGTCCACATGCTGCCAAGGTGAACGTCAGTACCATTGCCATAATCAACATTACAGTCTTCTTCATTTTGTCTTTCCCCTCTCGCTATCCTGTGTGTTTTTGTTTACAAGACCTATTGTAGGCCTGAGTCATTAACCGAGTGTTTTCTATTTGTTAATTTATCAATTAATTATCATAGAATTTTTCTATAAAAAGTCGTAAAATATAGATAAAAAGTATGATGGATCGAGGTATATGATGAGTTTGTTAAAAATGAGGCTAATTGTTCTGATCGATCGTTACAAACAAATCACAGCAGTTGCAAACGCCATGCAGCTAAAGCAGCCCACAGTCAGCTTTCATATGAAGAAAATGGAGGAGGAATGGGGCGTTAAGCTGTTTGAAGCTAGAACCGGTAAAGTTCTGCTTACGAATAATGGTAAAGTGCTGCTCCATTATGCTTCCCAAATTGATGCCCTTTATGCCGAAGCCGTGTTTAAGCTCTCTACAATGAGTGATACCGAAAAAAATCGATTAGTAATCGGCTGTACGAATAGTACGGCAGCCTTCCTTATACAAATCAATGCCTTGGCTAAGTTCAATACGATGAAAGAAACAAGCATCTCCATTATGGTTGCAGACGAGGATGAGCTATTCAAGAAGCTGCAATTAGGCACCATCGATCTTGTCCTTTGCGGAGATCTATCTCATGAATTCGACAGTGCCGCTCTTTATCAGCAGCATGTGATCACGTCTGAATTGAAGCTGATCGTACCGGATGATCATCCTCTTGTGAAGGATGGCGTATCCAACTCACAGGTTCTCAAGGAGTATATGTTTGCAGAATTAATGGAGAGATCGATCGCGAAGAGTGTAAATAGGTGGAATCAGCGGCAAAACCAATCCATGAAGGTGTCCCAGTCTTTCGGTTCGGTAGAGCTGCTTCTGAAGGCCGTTAAAGCTGGGACAAGCTTGGCTATGCTTCCGGATTGTATCCTACCTTCTAATGAAGGTGTTGCAAGCATCAGCCTGCCGGGTGAGGTTCCCGAGTGGCGAATGATCGCCAGCTGGAGACATAACTATTGGAGCCATGCGCTCATGTATCGTGTAATGGATATATTAAAAATCGATGAAGAAGGAAGCGACTTATAACTTAGCATGTGATTGCATGGTTTTCCGGTTTACAAAATAAATGCTTGCTATGATGAATACAAGGCCGATCAAAAGAGTGAGCGTAAATGGTTCATTCAGGAACAAGGTGCCGGTCAAGATGGCGACTAATGGAATCAGAAACGTATAGGAAGAAATCTTGCTTGCCTCTCCCGAATCGATCAGCTTATAAAATACAAGCCAGCCGATCGCAATGACAAAAACTGAAATAAAAATAAGACTCAAAACAAACACGGGCTTCCAAGAAACGTCTGACCAGCTTTCCACGGAGGAGCCTACAGCCGTCATAAACAGGCCTCCTACAATTAATTGAAGCGTGACGAGCCAAATTGGATCCACGCGTGAGCTTGTTTTTTTGACATAAATCGTCCCTAATGCCCAGCTTAGCGCCGACCCCAAGGCAAGTAAAATGCCCACAACGGAAATATGACCGGACAATCCGCCTGCACCGCTGCTAATAATGCCCACGCCAGAAAAACCGAGAAAAAGTCCAGTAATTTTCAAGCCATTCATCGACTCCCCGAGCCACATCCATGAGAAAATACCGACCAGCACCGGTTGAAGGAACACGATTGCCGAGAATAGTCCCGCTGGCAGATGATGCAGTCCAATCGTCTGTAATCCGTAATACAAGACAACATTAAACAAAGCGGAAATGAGATAGATTGCCCAAGTCCTACTGAAATGCAGTTGTCTAAATCTTGGAATGGCGATGCATAGCAAAAGAAGGCCACCTAGCAATGTTCTCGTTCCAGAGAACAGCACAGGCGGCATATAAGACAATGCGAATTTGGATAAAGGCCAATTTACACCCCATACGAAAACGAGAAAAAGGATTAGTAGTACCGTTTGCAGTTTTGACAAGTTTTGCATGATTGAATATATCCCCTTGTAGTATTAGCATTTACTCCTGGACGGAATCTAATAACTTATCATACGCTCCTTTGTTTCAGTTATCAAATTATTAAAACGAGATTACAATTTGACTATGTGTGGCTGGCGGAGCATGGCATAACCATGGGGAGTATATAGATAATTAGCCGTAAGCCTGGGCAGAGGCAAAGGGAATTCCCCCTTGTCTCTGCCCAGGCTTATTGGAGCAGAAAGGACTGATTGGATGAAAACTGAAACTTTGATTGTTGATGGGAACCGTGTTGCTGCTGAGATGAAAGAGTCCTTAGTATAGAGTTAAACAACTGGCTGACAAAGGTATTGTCCCCTGCTTAGCTACGATTTTAGTCGGCGACGATCCCTCATCTGCTAACTATGTGCGTATGAAAGGTAATGCTTGTAAGAGACTCGGCATTAGATCCAACCGGATCTAATGAATCACGTCAACGGCTCCAGCCTGACGCAGCACCGAATCCGCCTCAGACTCAGGATCGGCTTCCATAATAAGCAAAAAACGTCCTTCCTCTACAGCCTCGCCGCACTCCTTCGCACAATTTTTTGGTATGCCGATCTCGCGCAGCACATCCTTTATACGCTGTCCGTCATTACGTGAAAAAACATTAGCGACTATTCCAACAGGTTCACCTCTTACACCGTTATTGATCGTCGAATAGCCGCCGGCAGCAAGGGGAGCTGCTTCTAGCGGAGGTCTGCCGCTTAGATCATTACTTTCCTGAGCGTCTAAAATCCCATACACTTCCTCGACAGGAATATCCGTTTGAGCTGCCAACATCGGCGCCGCGTCCTTATTGTTCAAAACAATTCGAAGCCCTTTATTGTCAGTTTCTGAAGCTTGAAAACGCTTGATTGCTTCCAAAACTCCCTCTTCCTTCTCAAAAATCCCGATTGTCACCGTCATAGCCAGCACTCCTCTCTCATCAAAAGGTTTATGAACTTACTCAAATATACCCGCGATGCGATAATTTGAAACGAATCGATCAGGTTGAGATCAAGCGCGATGAAGGCGGTCGCAATTCCTCTGACTAAATCCCCTTTCTGTACTCGATCCTTCTCCTATTATTGTGGGAGGTTCAGCTGAATTATCGCTTCGAAACACCCTTGATTTGGCAAAAAAAGCTGAGGAGTGGGGATACAAACGATTTTGGCTGGCAGAGCATCACAATTGGGTGGGAATGGCCAGTTCCGCTTCTCCAATTGTGATTAGCAGAGTGGCCTCCGTTACGGAGAAAATACGTGTTGGTTCAGGCGCTATGCTCCTTTCGCATTACTCTCCACTTTCCGTGGCCGAGCAATTTGGTACGTTAGAAACTTACTTTCCGGGCCGGATTGATCTTGGTTTAGGCCGCGCGCCAGGAACGGATTGGTATACAGCTAACGTATTGCGTCGACGGACAGCCGGTGAACCTGAATTTGCGGAGCAGCTTCAGGAGCTAACCGCTTACTTGCATGGTAGTGGAACCGCAACAAGCAATGGTGAACATACTTTCCATGCTATTCCTGGTGAAAATACACAGATTCCGATCTGGCTGCTTGGTTCAGCATTTTACAGCGCCCAACTCGCTGGTAAACTTGGTCTGCCATTTTCTTTTGCCGGTCATTTTGCTCCAGGCAATATGATGGAGGCACTCGCGGTTTAACGGTACAAAGCTGCATATTAGCTCCAGTAGCGCGCTGCCATGCGTGCGAATAGCTGTGGAACGAGAGTGCTACATTATAGTTTTTGGCAATACAGGCTTCACGTGGATGTAGTCCGAGGAATACCCCGTTGTGCTTATCACGGATAGTGTAGTAGTACATCGAATTATCTCTCTTGTTATTGTACTGCTTGATTACACGGTCGAAGAATGTACTGTAGCTCAGTTAGCTTTACCTTGAGCCGTTTAGTGTCGGTTAGAATATCCATTGGTTACTGTCCTCTGCTTATAAAATAGGGAGTGCGTGTCAAGAAACTGGCACATACTTATCTCCCTTCAAACAGAAGCGAAAACATTTCAGAAAAAACAATCAACTGGAATGTATGTTCGGTTCTCAGCTACAGAAAAGGCACTCCACAAAGGAGAGTGCCCTGTCCAATCATCTCTGTCTTAACCCTCTTCCTCCCAAATCTCCCAACCGACAATTTTGCGACTAGCTTGCTTCCCTAGGTAACGTCCTTAAGATCATTCAAGAATAGCCCGATACGCTGGCGTACAGTGTCCGACGATAGACCGATTCGTATCCCGCTACGATCAGGCTGTACAAGAAGCGTCGGCAAGACTGTCTGGAAGTGCCCTGTCAGATGCCTTCAGGACGCAAAGCTTCGAACTCAATATTGTGCAAATATGCGCGGAGCTGCTACCTCTCCGCACTGCCGAATAAAGATGCCCCAACAAAAAGCATGGCTGCTCGCGATGAGCAGCCATGCTTCTGTCCCTATTAACGGGTTTCCCGGTGAACGGTAACCTTCTTGAGGCGCGGCGAATATTTTTTCACTTCCAACCTTTCTGGATGGTTGCGCTTGTTCTTCGATGTCGTGTAATTGCGGTCACCGCTTTCGGTGCATGCCAGCGTAATCGTGACTCTCATGTTCTTCCCTCCTTTCCGGATTGAGAGATGTCTTAGTTATTGCAATCTTTCTTCCATTTGAACATCGGTGTGATCCGGGAACTCGTCCGGAAACTCGCTCCAGTTCATCTCCATCTCCATCTCTTCGTCCGTCAACAAGCATCGGTCCAACTCTCGCGAAATCGCAGAGCGATCCAAATCCAGGCCGATGAACACGTCGGTCACCGTGCATCTCATCCCAGCTCTCCGCCATTTGCGGTTGTTCCTTCAGCAATTCCTGCCGTTCCGTCTGAGGCAGCGATCCCGCCCATTTCTCTGCGGGCCCAAACTGAATAGAGGGACCACCAAATGCGCTTTCGCTATGGCTTACGAGCGGAGATCACGATCTTCTCGCATGCCAGCGTTACCGCTCTTCCAAGACCGGATATCGCCGCCTCCTCCAGCTCGCAGGACTGGATATCACAGAAGCCCGCAGCGATCAAATCCTCCGTTACTCCGTGGCGAAGCGAATTTGACGATCCAAATCTCCGAATTTGTCCTTGCCGCTTCACAATACCTTGGCGCCTGGGGCTTCCAGTCAAGCCATTCCGCTTTTTCAAGGCATACGGAACGATGTTTCTAGCGATCCAATCCCCGTCCCATATTACAAGGCGGCCGTCAGGCTTCAGAACCCGAAGCCATTCTTCCAGGACATAAGGGCGATCGGACAAATATGGAAGCAGATGACGGCTGACGATTGCATCGAAGGCTTCATCGGCAAACGGAAGCTCGTCAGCTCTTCCATGAACGAAATTGCAGTCCAGCCCCATGATACTCGACCTCTTTGCAGCAATTCTGAGCATATCCTCGGAGAAATCAAGTCCTGTAACCTGGTGGCCTAACCGGGATAACGGGATGGCAAGAAACCCGGAGCCAGTCCCGATGTCAAGCACATGAAGGGCTCCTGCCTCTCCCAGCAACGAATGGAGACGATGGCTCCATAGCTGCTGCTCCGAGTCATCCAGCCATCTCTCCATTCGATTCGTATAAGACTCCGAGCGTTGATTCCAGGTGTCCGCCTCCATCCATTCATTCATTACGGCAGTTCTCCTTCCTCTCACTTCATCATAGCCTTGGCACAGCTCTCCATAAGTAGACAGAATGAACGATTATGTCCGATATAAAAGGATGACAGATCGTACCGATTCCGCCCAGGCTCGAACGTTACTAGAAGACGGTGCCTCATTCGTTTCATTGCAAGCTGGATAAACGTTTCGGTCCGCGCCGATGCCGGGAAGGTGATATAAGCGTATAACGAATGCTCCTCCGGTTCGTCCAGCAGGCTGACTCCCGCGCAAGAGAACTCCGTCGCGATTCCCATTCTCTTAAACAGCGACAACGCCGGCAGCAGCTCCGCATCGATCTCTGTATTTCCGAGCCATACGACTTGCTTGGGGCGCTTCTTCGGCTTCGAAATGGCAATCCACCGGACAAGCTCCATTTCTCTGCGACTCCAGTGATGCTCGCCATGCCCACTGACAATCCGCTCCGATTCTTCACTTTTACCGATGTAGGCCATTTCTCGCACTCCCTAAGCTAGAATTCCGGCAGCGGATCAGGGAGCGCGCGCCAACTCCCGCTCATCTCCTCCGCCGTCAGCAATGCTCCATCCAGTGATCGAACGATAGCGTCCTTGTCGAGATCCATGCCAATGAATACAAGCTTGGTAACTCGATCTCCCCATTTGTCGTCCCAGTCCGGGGACTTTGGATAATTGTCGCCGAAGTACGCTCGTCTCTCATCCTCCGACAGCGACGCTACCCACAGCCCTGCAGGAGCAAGCTGCCGCGAAACGCCTGCCTGACTGAACGATATCGCCGTATTGTTTCTCGTCGCAAGCCACATAATGCCCTTGGAGCGCACCACCGACTTCGGCCACTTGGCCAGCCACTTGAGCAGGCGCTCCGAATGAAATGGAACCTTGCGCGTATAGACGAAAGAAGAAATGCCGTACTCCTCCGTCTCTGGAGTGTGATGCTCCCTTTGCAACTCCTGTATCCAGCCGGCGGACTGGCTTGCCGCATCGAAGTCGAATAGCCCAGTATTCAGAATTTCCTTCGGATCGACTTTTCCGTGGCTGGATCGAATGATCCGGGCACGAGGCTGCAAGCCTCTGAGCGCAGTTTCAAGCTTCTCTAGCTCTTCTTCGCTGACCATGTCGCATTTGTTGATAATAAGCACGTCGCAGAATTCTACCTGATCGGTAAGCAAATGCACGACATTTCTTGTGTCCTCTTCTCCCGCCTCCTGATTGCGCTGCTTGAGCGATTCAGTCGAGTTAAAGTCCTGCCAGAAATGGTACGCGTCGACGACCGTCACCATACAGTCCAGACGAGTCAGCTTGGATAAGTCGATATTCTGATCTTCATCCACGTAGGTAAAGGTCTGAGCAACCGGGAGCGGTTCGCCGATTCCCGTCGATTCGATGAGAATGTAGTCGAAACTCCCCTCCTTCGCAAGCCGCTCCACTTCTTGCAGCAGATCGTCGCGCAGCGTGCAGCAGATGCAGCCGTTCGACATTTCCACCAGCTTCTCTTCCGTACGACTGAGCCCCCCGCCGTCGCGCACAAGCTGGGCGTCGATATTGATTTCGCTGAGATCATTGACGATGACGGCTACCTTGAGTCCAACGCGATTATTTAAGACATGGTTTAGAATCGTTGTTTTACCCGCGCCCAAATATCCGCTCAGTACCGTTACTGGTATCTTGTTTTTGTCTTGTGTTATATTCATTTATCTCAGCCTCCTATCACTCGCAACTGGAGCGTATCAAGTCTATCCTTCGGTGTGGCTGCAATCCGGACAATACCCGAACACATCCAGCTTGTAATCAACAGTCGTGAAGCGCCGGTCCGGGAGCATCTCAAGCTGGGCGGGATGAATATCGACAAGAATCGTATCGTTGCATTCCATGCATATCAAATGCAGCTTTGGCTGACGGCGCTCCACCAGCCGGTACCGAACCTCATTGTTGACGGCGAAGGTCTCCACAATACGCATCTTGATAAACATTTTCAAATTTAGATAGACGGTGCCGTAACTTAGTCCTCGGAAATGCTTCTCCATCTCATGATACAGCTCGATGGCGGCGAAAGAATGCGAATATTGAAGCACCAGTTGCAGCATAGCCTTCCTTTGCGCCGTCACCCTGAAGCCGTTCTTCAGCATGTCGCGAAGCAGCTCGTCCATATTCATCCCAGTTGACATCTTGTTTACCACCTACCCGCAATAAGCATGATCATGCTCGCGGAAACAATCGACATCATCATTTGTTTGCCCGCAAGCGAAGAAGCGAACCGCTATCCCAGCTCCTTGCGTACCGTCCACAACGTAACCAGGCAAGCTGTTAGCATCGAAGCCAGATAGACAAGCACAAGCAACTGCCCGGCAGACATGGCAAGAATCATGGCCCCTTCGTTCTGGTTCAACAGCAGCATCCCGTCCTTGCGCAGCACGGAGAATAGTATTCCTCCTGCGGCATCGGCCGGAAGCTGCATCAGTGCCAGAAGCGGTTTTACCAGATGTGACAAGCCGTTCAACAGCCCTGATAGCTGCAGAAGCCCGGCAGCCAAACATATCAAGATAAAGATCGGCTTGGCTTGAAGCATAAACTGATTAACGACTGCTCGTACCCGCCAACCAACTGCCCGTGCCCTCGGCACTTGCAGAAAGGTCTTGGATTCATATAGTCCTGCAGAACGCAGCCTAAACCAATGCCTGCCGCGCCGGCCCCCACTATAATACAATCCAGACGATTCATAGATGCACCTCTTATGAGCGTAATTATTATGATCATGGCTCGTGATTTAACGCAATTGCTTATACCAGCCCTCAACTGCTCGTCTTGGGCTGATACTCCTCAATCGCTTCTTCTATATAGGACATGCGCAGCAGACAATCTTCAATGATCGCTTTTCTCTTGGCCTTTAGGATGATTTGCTCCATATCTGCATAGCTGCAGCCGGATAACCGTTCAACCGTGTCTAGACGAGTCTTCTCCTCATGCTCAAAGTCGCCGAATAATAAAGAAACGTATTCGGTTCTCTCCGTTTCGTCCGGCATACTATACGTCATCTTCGTATCGAAACGGCGCCATATCGCGTTATCCAGCTCCGTCTCTAAATTGGTGGCTGCCATGAAGATGCTGGCCCCACCGAATTCGTCCATGCACTGAAGCAACGTATTGACCACTCTCGCCATTTCCTTAACCTCGTCGTTGTTCTCCCGGGTTCTCGCCACAGCGTCGAATTCATCCAGGAAGAGTACGCATGGCGTGGCTTTGGCATATTCGAATATTTTGCGCACATTGCTTGCCGTCTCGCCAAGATGACTATGAATAATGGCGTCCAGCCGCACCAGAATGAGCGGGATTTCCAGCCTGGCCGCCATGTAGAAAGCCGTTAGCGTCTTGCCCGTGCCCGGCGGGCCGAACATCACCACTTTATTGGGGATCGGAACATCGTATCGTTCAAACTTTTCCTTCATGCCAAGTATCGTAATAAACTCCTCGACGATTTGCCGATTTCTCGGGGGCAATACGATTCGTTTCACCTTCCTGGCACATTCTTTCGGCGCGTAATACGAAGCCATGTCGGTTCCCTTCGCCCTTGGCAGACGCGCGTTCGCGTTTGTTTTGCTCATCTCGTCATTCTCCTTCTATGTTGATCCTCGCGCTAATGCCAGTCTACCGTCCAAGGCTACGAAGAGATCCAGAACAATCCTTCCTGGTCTGTCTCCACCTGCTCAAGCTGCTGCTCGAAGTCCGGATGGGGCTCAATGGAGGAGACGGGGCTCCACTGATCGTCCGCGCTCCTTGTGTACACGCTCCAGCTGCCGGATTCCAAGCGAAATTGGGCGATGGGGGTTATGCTCCATTCCCGTTCCGGATAGAGGAGTCTCTTCTCATACAAGGTCAAGACGTTATCCTCCCACAGATAAACCAGTCTGACGGAAGAACGTACATCGCGGGGCACCTTCAGCTCGATGTAGCCGTCCAATATTTTCTCCAGTCTTCGAACCGTGAATGGATCCATTGCTCCTCACCTCGCGCGTTTCATATTACCAGCTGGACTTCTTAATGCCCGGAATTTGGCCTTTATGCGCGAGCTCGCGGAATACGATACGCGAAACCTTGAATTTGCTCAAATAACCATGCGGTCTTCCCGTCACCTGGCAACGGCTGTGCAGGCGAGTCGGCGAAGCGTCGCGCGGCAGCTTGCTCAGCCCTTCGTAATCCTTGTTTTCCTTCATCCGCTTTCTGATTTCCGAATATCGTGCTACTATCGCTTGCCGTTTTTGCTCCTTGACAACCTTCGATTTTTTAGCCAAACCGTTCATCTCCTTCTACTCGACTTTCGAATACTTACTGAATTCTATGGTCACGATCGTTTAAACAGATCCCTTCGCAAATCGTAATCATTACTTTTATTAATAGTAATTAATACGATTAAAATTGTCAACCTCTCCTACGGACCCGTCACTGCGCAAAAAAGGGGCTGTCCAGAAAGTGATATGCTCCCCATACGGTAGACAGGTGAAATAATAAAACCTGGTACTATAAGGGGAGCTTTTTCATGCCTAAAGAAAAATATAGTCCGTCAGATAAACTTGCTATAATCGGTAAAATATCGAGTGGCGAGATTAGCTTGAAGGATGCGACTAAGAAATATGGTATCTCTAAAACAACTCTGGTGAAATGG